>JBGSUZ010000642.1:0-3970 GCA_041753235.1 Acidaminobacteraceae bacterium | reverse complement strand
ACTGTGCTTTTGCGCATTGCGCTTCTAAGGCTTATGAGTGATACGAATCAAACTCGCTGTCGCTCAGACAGTGATTCGTATTGCCTCATTTCACCAAGAAGCGCATATGCGCTGCAGCAAGGTTCACTTTGACTGAGTTGCCGTTTTATGTACATAGCTTTCAAAATATGTACCTATTTAAGTGCTTAAAAAACAAGTAATTACAAAAACATGTAAAAACAAAAGACAAACCAAGCGCAAAGAACCTAGCTGAGGTTATATGCAGTTCTAGGCGAAATAGGGACAAGCAGAATTACTGTCTGAGCGCAGCGAGTTTAATTCTGCGCCCCTATAAGCCTAAGAACTGCAATAACCTAAGCTTAAGTTCTTGAAGAGCAGGTTTGTCTTTTGTTTTTTTACAATGATTTGTACATACGCCCTTATCTTTTGTTTTTAGCAATGTGGTTTGCATATACCAAATTTGCCATAGACCCAACTAAATGTTATTTTAGAACTAAACAATACAATTAATTGGAGAATAAACATGTTTAAGATGGCAGTTATATCAGATATACATGGAAATTATTATGCACTTAAAGCGGCATTGGAGGACATTGCACAGCGTAATGTGGATTGCATTTGCTGTTTAGGAGATAGTATAGCGATTGGGCATCAGGGGAATGAGGTAATTGAAGCTTTGAGAGGTGTCAATAATCTGCATATTATATCGGGAAACCATGAATATGCTGTTATTGCAGCACGTTTAGAACTATCAGCACCCAAAGGTCATGAAAATGAACGGCTACATCATGAGTGGGTTGCCAAAGATCTCACAGAGGCTAATTTTAACTACATTAATAATTTAAGCAGAGATGCAATTATTGAACATGAGTCTTTAACGTTCAAATTGGTTCATTACCCATATGACAATGAGTTGAACTATATTTCATTTAATGAAGGCTTACCGGAGTATCTGTCTTATGATGAGGACTATGTCCTACATGGTCATGATCATTTAGGAAATGACAATGAACTAAAAGATAAGAAAGGGACTTGTTTTTTAAACCCAACAGCACTCGGGTGTAGCCACGATGACAAAGTACGTTTTTCCATTTTGACAATAGACAAAGGCGTTGTGGCGGAAGAAAGATGTGCAATTGTATATGAACGAAAGCTATTTTTAGATTCGATAAAAGACACGGACATACCACATAAGGCAGAAATTCTCAAAATATTTTTTGGAGAATAGGCTTAGAATTGTTAGAAGGTGAGGCATCAACATGAAAATTGACTTTTACTATTGGAATTATCAATGTCCCATCAGCAATGAAATGTTGAATTTGCTTCGTGACTATGAAAACATAATTGAAATTAACTATCATGACATTCAAGAAAAACCTTTGTTAGCTGAGCAGATGAAGATCTTTTTCCCATTTTTAACAGTTTTCGATGACACACTCAGATGGAAAAGCCCACTGAGCAGAGAAACGCTTGAGAATTATGTAAGCGGGAATGCAATTAGTGAGAAGCCTTATGTAATTGCTCAGGGAGAAACCGTATATAAAGGGGCGTTAGTTGCGTTAAACGCCGATACAATAGATTTATTAGCGAAGGGTTGTACCTTAGGCGATTGCAAGGCAAGCTGCCAAAAGAAACAGGTTTTTTTACAGGAACAGGGTAGTACTTTTTATGGCATGTTGCATTTAAAAAATAGGAAAGTTGTTGGTGGCGTAGAAGTTTTGCCATCGGTTAAAGTGCCTTACGATGTTCCCAAAAGTGAAGATACTGCATTTTTAACGTGCGTGTATCATTCCTCTACAGAAATGGATTATAAGGCATATCCATTAGCAGCGGTCGAAAAGCAACTGGCAAACAGTTTCACCCGTATCATTGCCATATCAGATGAACAAGGTGCTTTTCCAAATGGAAATTTACAATGGTTTTTGGCACAGGGGTATGTGGATGAGGGTGTAATAGCTGTTGAAGCGAATTATTGTACGCTGCATTTAGTGAGTAAGACGTTATAAGTTTAAATCTTTATACCTTATGAACATAAGCAAACGGAAATTCAGTCGCCGTGAACGGTGCGTATTTACTTTTGGAGGTAGTATGAAATTTATAGTTTTAGGAAGCGGTGGCGCACTAAGAATTCCACGTGCTTGTTGTAATTGCAAAGTTTGCAATGAAGCTAGAATAAAAGGCTTTCCATATAAAAGAATGGGTCAAAGTCTTTATCTCTATGATGAGCAGATATTATTTGATACACCCGAAGATATAAACGAAGAGCTTAACAGCCACGAAATTGATTATGTGAAAAGAATTATATATTCTCATTGGCATCCAGATCATACGATGGGATGTCGAATTGTAGAAATTTTAGCAGAAGGAAAGCGTGATAAGATTGATATTTTCATGCCGTCAGGGGATATTGATATTTCAATAAATGATAACGCTTTGTTCAAATATTATGAAGCAATGAATTATTGTAATTTGATATCTTCTGATGAAACTATATTGATAGGGGAAATAATCATAAAAATAATAAAACTGGATAATAATTTTTCTTCTGCATTTCTGATTACAAAAGGTGACCAACGTATTTTGTATTGTCCGTGTCATACGATGCATCTACCAATTAGTGATGAGATAAAAGGCTGTAATCTTTTTATAACATGCAAAGGTGAAAGTTCTGAGATGGAAGAAGATATTACAAATTTTGAAAGAGATACATTAAGAATTATTAGAGAAATAAAACCGCATAAAACTATCATAACGCATATTGAAGAAAGTGATAATTTTGGATTTGATGATTACGTTGAAATGGAAAAAGAATTAATAGATATTCAATTTGCCTATGACGGAATGGTTATTGACATCTAAATATGTGTTTTAATAAGTGTTGGTTACGCCAAAATATGTACCTATTAAGTGCTTAAAAAACAAGTAATTACAAAAACATGTAAAAACAAAAGACAAACCAAGCGCAAAGAACCTAGCTGAGGTTATATGCAGTTCTAGGCGAAATAGGGACAGGCAGAATTACTGTCTGAGCGCAGCGAGTTTAATTCTGCCCCCTATGAGCCTTAGAACTGCAATAACCTAAGCTTAAGTTCTTGAAGAGCAGGTTTGTCTTTTGTTTTTGTAGTGTGGTTTGTATATACCCTACCTAATTCAAAGCAATATAAATATGCACCTCAGCCTGCTCCATGCTGCTATTAGGCTGATATTCCTCAAAATCGGAGCTGTATCTACGGTCGAGATTCATCGCCCAAAGAGCTGTCCAGAATTCGGCGACTGCTTGTTGCATGTGTCCTTTAACGACAAATTTTGCATACTTTCCAGCACGTATAATCTCGGATTCGGCATTTTCAGGAAGTGAATTCACCTGAGCCACTTCACAGCAGACAAGGACGTCATAAGCGCCATTTACATCGGTTTCATAATTTGTGTAAAGTCCGATAGTTTTCTCATTAACTCGGCTAACAAGTTTTTGTGGCATACCGCTCATAAAAAAATTCTGCCATAGTGCACCAATATCGGTGCTCATGTTTGGGTCACTGTTGCGCGTCTTCAAGCGGAGTCCAACGACGTTTTTTTCTTCTAGCTGTACCAATTCATATTGCATATAATCAACCTCTTTCCTCATGTAGTACCCTCAGTGTAGCAGGCAATAGCTGACAACAGTATGTCATATTATAAGCATTAAACTTTAAAAAAATTACAAGAAGCGTCTCAACCGATGAAAGGGGCTAATTCAATGAACTACGACTTAATTTGTATTGATATGTTTCAGACTTTGGTAGATGTTAATTCAAGAGCGGGTGTCATGTGGTGCAGATGATTTAGATTTTAACCTTTGAACCATATGAACATATCCAAACGGCAATTCAGTCGCCGTGAACTGTGCTTTGTGCATTGCACTTCTAAGGCTTATGAGGGATACGAATCAAACTCGCTGACGCTCAAACAGTGATCCGTATTGCCTCATTTC
>JBGSUZ010000641.1:0-1882 GCA_041753235.1 Acidaminobacteraceae bacterium | reverse complement strand
TGCCAAGCGGGATGATGACTCATTGTTATGAGTCGACAAAGATACAGTCGAGATTTTCACTTCGTGAAAACGGCTTTTGCCGCCCTTGTTCGTTGGGTCTTTTGTTGCAACATCAAGTGAACACTGCCGTATCGTGAAAGTATCTTGCGGAAGCAAGTAAAGATGCAGTCGAGTCTTGCGGGATAGACGAAGACCATGGAAAGCACAAAGAACTTGGATTGCAGTGCTGAGGAACCCTCCGGTATAGAGTTGGCGACATGTATCGAAAGAAACGTTCGGAACTGGAGAGACCCTACTTGTCACAGCAACAGCTGTAAAGGGTAAGCTTATAAGTCCAAAAGATGAAAGAGTATTGCCGACACGAGGGGAGTCAGAGGGGCTCATACTACCAATCATAATATGGACAACATAACCGTATTTAGGGAAGGAGCCCTGCTTCAACCATGCTTTTAGAGGAGGTAACCTTTATGGAAAAACTAAGACGTATTCATATGTACGTCCCCTCAATCATACTTTTCGGTATACTGGTAACATTGTTAACAGACACCACATTCACTATTTTTCATCTCTTTCAGTATTAAAAGATTTAATAACGTTATTCTAAAATGGGATAGTCTAACTAGACTCTTCCTTATCCAATTCCCAAAATAGCATAGCCAATTGCTCGCCAAAAGTGTTTATGACCAATCCAACCATGACCATTACTGAACCAAATATCTGTAATACAGTGACGCTTTCGCCCATACAAACAGCGGAACACCCTAAATTCACCAACGGCACTAGTAGTGCGAAAGAGGCTGCAACGCCAGGTGTACCAGTAGACAACAGCTTACCCCATAATGCATAGCCAGCCAATGTCACAAAATAGGCTAGATAAATTAATGAAAGCATCGTGTTAACGTTAAAAGTTTGTAGGGCTGTTTGCCACTGGGCTGGCCCTTCTAGGAACCAAGATAGTATTAGCATGGGCGGTGCGGAAATTGCACTCGCCCAAACGATGAGTGCTAACATGGAAATGTCAGGTGAAACCGTAGAAATTTTGTGCAGTATGACATTGCCAATACCTAGCCCCCCAGATATGTTTCCATGCTCATTGTTGATTCAAAAATAAGTATGAAAACAAAAAAAGTGAATAACACTTGTGTTTGAAGAATTAAGGCGGTAAGACCAGAAGGCATGCCTAGCTTTATACCTAAAAATAAAAAGGGCAAATTGACCTACATATAAGCTTAGTCCAATAAATATATCATTTGCTTTCATGCATGTCCCTCCTTAGTTAAAATATAGATTTAATCCAAATAAATATAAGTAGATAACACAAATTTTGAGTACAAAAAAAGGTTTGGACACCACGAGACATTCCAAACCCTCAATATTAATATACATAGTTCATAAATTTACACAAAGAAAAATCCAATTGCAATAATCAAATAAACCGCAATAAGCTGAACCCCTTCAAGCCAATTGGATTCACCGTCACTGGCAATTTGGTTGGCAATAATCGCCGACAGGAACATCGCCACCAGTTCAAATTCGTTAAAGACAATTGACATAGGTGTGAAGAAGAGGCTCAGGAATATGAGCAGTGGCGCTACAAATAGAATGATTTGAAGACTGGAACCGATGGCAATTTCAATAGCAATGTCCATCTTGTTGCGGGCTGCCATCAGAATAGCTGTGCTGTGCTCTGCTGCATTGCCTATAATGGCTATGACAATAATACCGACAAAGAGCTGACTGAGTCCGAAAGTACTGGTAACCGCTTCAATAGAACCTACCAAGAATTCACTCTCTAACGCAATCATAACCGTTGCTAATACTAAAACGCCAATCGCTTTGTTGAAGCTCCACTTCGTTTCAATCACTTCCTCGTGTTCTATAC
>JBGSUZ010000640.1:0-2347 GCA_041753235.1 Acidaminobacteraceae bacterium | reverse complement strand
ATGAATGCTGCCATGACAGAGATTGACAAGGCTTCTACAGCAAATGCTGGTGTCGTTGCGAAAGCAATGTCTAAAGGCTCACTCATGGGTGCCCGTGGTAACTCAGGGGTTATTTTATCTCAAATATTCAGAGGTTTTGCTAAAGGCTGTCAAGACAAAGAAGTATTGAATTCAATGGACTTGGCAAACGCTATAAAAGAAGCTTCAGATACGGCTTATAAAGCAGTTATGAAGCCTGTTGAAGGTACCATTCTTACTGTAATCAGAAAAACAGGGGAATTAGCCCTTGAATATACTGAAAACGAAGTTTCTATTCATGAATTGCTGACAGTTTTGATTCAGCGCGCTGAAGAAACTCTTGAAAGAACGCCTGACTATTTGCCAGTGCTTAAACAAGCTGGGGTAGTTGATGCAGGCGGCAAGGGATTGGTCTTTATCTTCAAAGGGTTTATGGACGCGGTATTAGGCGTAGAAACAACTTATTCTACAGAAGATATGAAAATAGACCATGCACAGGCAGAACTTTCACCTGAAGACATTACTTTCACGTATTGTACTGAGTTTATTCTCAGAACACATATAGAAGATGCTTCTTATTTAAGAAATAATATTGAGCATTTGGGTGACAGTATGGTATTCGTACAGGATGAGGACTTAATCAAAGTACACATTCATACAGACAATCCGGGAAATGCCTTGCAAGAAGGTTTAAAATTCGGTGAGCTTGTCACCATTAAAATTGAAAATATGCGCCAGCAACATTCTTCTATTGTTGAAGCTAAGCATGCTGAGCAAAGTAAGGCAAGTACACCTGTACAAGCTGCAGCACCTACACCGGTAGCACCAGTGGCACCAGTGATAGCGCCAGTAATTCCATTAGTGGCACAGAAAGTGCCTTATGGCATTGTTTCCATCGCTATGGGAGAGGGTCTTGCTCAAATTTTAAGAGACCTTGGTGTCGGTGTTATTGTCGAGGGTGGTCAAACGATGAACCCTAGTACAGAAGACATTGTTAAGGCAATTGAACAGTGTAACGCTGACAATATATTTGTACTGCCTAACAACAGCAATATTATTTTAGCGGCAAATCAGGCGAAGGACATACTGACGGACAAAAACGTTTATGTACTCCCTACAAAGACTGTACCGCAAGGCATCGCAACCCTCATTCAATTTAACGCTGAAAGAGATGCGGAAACTAACTTTGAGCATATGAAGGCTGCTATTGAAACGGTTAAAACGCTTCAAGTGACTTTCTCAGTCAGAGACACAGTTTTTAATGACATGGAAATTCAAAAAGATGATATTCTTGGCGTAGCCGATGGCACGATTATTCAAGTAGGCAAGAGTGTTGAAAGTGTTACCTTTAATGCCCTTGAAGAATTGATTGACGACGACTCAGAAATTGTGACCCTTTATTATGGAGCGGACTTAGATGAGAAGACGGCGCAGGCATTAGCCGATAAACTGACAGAGAAGTTCGATCACATTGAGGTTGATGTACACGAAGGCGGACAACCGCTTTACTACTACATCGCATCAGTTGAGTAAAAACTCAGGCTAGCCTTTGTTGTACATATAACTAACTTATAATTGCTTTTAAGAGGAGTTTTCCGTGAGACGACCGTTATCGGAATTAAAGGGCGTTGGTCCCAAAACAGAAAAAAAACTGAATAAGCTGGCGCTGCATGCCGTTGACGATTTGTTGGAAAATTACCCGAGATCCTACGTAAATAAGGGCAATATCATACGTATTTGTGATATTAAAGATGGGGAGTTTGCAACCATACGCGGACGTGTTGCAGGTGTTCATACCCAAATGACCAAATTTAAAAAGGCCATGCTCAAATTAAAAATTACAGATGGGTTTGGTTACTTGCAACTGATTTTCTTTAACGCACCTTACTTGAAAAGTAAATTCCAAGTGGGGGACAGCTACTTCTTTTTTGGTCAAATTAAAAAAGACGGCTTGTTGCCAGTCATGTTTCAACCTGAATATTTTCCATCGGTTGAAGACCAGCCAGCGACACATTTAGGTATTTCACCTATTTATTCACTAACAGACGGGTTGTCACAAAATGAAATGACGGATTTTCAAAGGCAGGCACTGTCTCTGTTTCACAATAAAATAAACGAGACGCTTCCTAAGTGGCTGGTTAAAGAATTTAGGCTTTGTGAGAAAGGGTTTGCAATAGAACAAATCCATTTTCCAAAAGACAAGCACAGCTATAAAATAGCAAAATATCGGCTTATATTTGAAGAATTATTTGAACTTCAAGCGGGTTTATTTGCACTTAAAAGAGACGTTGGCGTTCAACAAGGCCATGTCCACCATACAGAAGGCGTC
>JBGSUZ010000639.1:0-2840 GCA_041753235.1 Acidaminobacteraceae bacterium | reverse complement strand
AGGCTTGTTAAAGTGCGTCAAAAATCAAGTCCTCCCTAATAGGCTCCAATCGGACATCCGCAAATGAACACAAGATAGACCAATAAGTGCGAACAAAGGTGGTGCTGCAATCTAATTTCTTAGATTTGCAACACCACCTTTCAGATGGGATTTCTCCCTGAATTATAAAATTAAATTAAGCTTCAAAAGCTTCTTTTCTAAGCATTTCAGCTTTGTCAGTCTTCTCCCAAGGCACGTCAAGGTCAATTCTACCCATGTGGCCGTAAGCCGCAACTTGCTTGTAGAGAGGTCTTCTAAGGCCAAGGTCTCTGATGATTGCTGCTGGTCTTAAGTCGAAGTGCTTAGCAACGAGTGCTTCAATCTTCTCTTCGTCAACCTTGTTTGTTCCGAAAGTCTCAACGAGTACTGAAACTGGCTTAGCAACGCCGATAGCGTAAGCAAGCTCGATTTCACACTTGTCAGCAAGACCCGCTGCAACGATGTTCTTAGCAACGTATCTAGCCGCGTAAGCTGCAGAACGGTCAACCTTTGTAGGGTCTTTGCCCGAGAATGCGCCGCCACCGTGTCTTGAGTAACCACCGTAAGTATCTACGATAATTTTTCTGCCTGTAAGGCCAGAGTCACCTTGAGGACCGCCGATTACGAAACGACCTGTTGGGTTGATGAAGTATTTTGTGTTTTCATCTAATAACTCAGCAGGTACAACGTGGTTGATTACAAGTCTCTTAAGGTCAGCTTCGATTTGCTCGTGGCTAACTTCTGGGCTATGTTGTGTAGAAATAACAATCGCATCTACACGTACAACTTTATCGCCATCGTACTCAACTGTTACTTGTGTTTTACCGTCTGGTCTGAGGTAGTCTACCATGCTGTTTTTTCTGATTTCTGTAAGTCTGAGTGCTAATTTATGTGCCAATGAAATAGGCATAGGCATTAACTCTTCCGTCTCGTTACAAGCGAAGCCAAACATAAGTCCTTGGTCACCAGCACCAATAGATTCAATTTCATCTTTAGCAGCTGAGCCTCTGTCTTCAAGCGCTTCGTCTACACCCATAGCGATGTCTGCTGATTGCTCATCAATTGCAGTAAGTACTGCGCAAGTGTCTGCATCAAAGCCATACTTAGCTCTAGTGTAACCGATTCCTCTGATTGTCTCTCTAACTGTCTTTTGGATGTCCACGTAACAACTAGTAGAAATCTCACCCATAACAAGAACAAGGCCTGTTGTTACAGATGTTTCGCAAGCGACTCTTGCTGTTGGATCTTGTGCAATGATTGCATCTAATACTGCGTCTGAGATTTGGTCACAGATTTTATCTGGGTGTCCTTCTGTAACGCTCTCTGAAGTAAATAATCTTCTTTTAGCCATTTTTTTAAATCCTCCTTTGACGAACTGGTTTTGAAAATTGCCTTCAAGTGGGGAACCTGAGGTTTTTCAAATTAAAATAGTATTACGCATTTTACCTGACGCCAGGGAACCAAAAAAGCCCCTTCGCGAGAAGAGGCCTTAACATTTAAGTTTCCTCCTCATCTTCCAAACAGTCCCCGCCATGGAAATCTATTTGTAGGATTTAGCACCGTGTATAACCGGTTGCTGGACTTCATCGGGCCTATTCCCTCCGTCACTCTCAATAAGGTGTATATCGTTTTTTTGTTTCAACAACGAGTAGATTATATCACCTACTTTTTTAGATTGCAATAGTAATATTAAACTTTTTGTTTACTATTACGCGACTTATTTTTAAGACTTATTTACTTTCCTTTACCGTTTTGTAATGTATTCTTAACGACTCTGTAAAAAGAAAACCACTCAAACTAAGCTATAATAGAAAGTGTAAAGAAGGTGATACCATGACGTTTTTGAAACAAAAAACTTTTGGGCAAAAATTCATTGGATTCTTGCTGATAGCTGCAATGCTCTCGCCAATCCAATCATTTGCCGACTACAAAACCATTTATCAAGACACACAAAAAACTGAGCTTTCCTCTGGAGTCACTTATGAGCAACATCTCAAATTGACTAATGGCGGCTGGATTTACGCCAATGTTATGCGGGTGAATCTAGACAATCCCAACATAGATGTAAAGCCAATCTACCCCGACAGTTCACTTTCCAAGAAAGAACGGTTGACAACCCTAGCTGCTGAGGAAACAAATTTGATTGGTGCAGTCAACGCAGACTTCTTCGATCCTAAATCTTCTTCAACACTGGGACAAATCATTGATAGCGGCGAACTCGTCACTACTGGCACAAACAATGCTGCCATGGCTTCTCTCAATATTACTAAAACAAATGAAGCTTTCGTTTCTTATTGGAAAGATTATGGCATTAAATTGTCTAACCCTAAGATGGATTTGCCCATTACATTCAAAAATAAACCATATTTAGACTATGACAGAGCCATTATTTTTGATCAAAAGTGGTCAAAAAAATCTTTTGGCAATACTTTAAAGAAACCGATTATAGAAATGTTGATTGTAGACAATCGCGTGGTGAACATTGTAGAAAATGGCCCACCAATGGACATTCCCGAAAACGGTTATGTGGTTTCTGCTGTTGGCAAACGTTTAACAGATATTAAAAACAATTTTGCAATTGATGATCCAATTATCTTAGACTATAGTGAAGATTTAAAAAATCTGGACTTCTCTATTGGCGGCGGTGCTCAGCTCCTCGCTAACGGCGCTGTTATACCAAAATTCTCTACAAATATACTCGGTTACCACCCAAGAACAGCGGTTGGCATCTCTAAAGATAAAAAGCAGTTAATCATTCTAACGATTGATGGTCGTACAAAAAACTTTAGAGGTATTGCCCAGTCTGAACTAGCGAAACTGAT
>JBGSUZ010000638.1:0-14338 GCA_041753235.1 Acidaminobacteraceae bacterium | reverse complement strand
CTTTTAGAAGCGGGTATAGTAACGTCCCCGGCTAAGTTAGACGGTTCTAGTTTTATGACAGGAACAGCCGCAAAACCTGCCAAATCCTTAACCGATGTATTCACCAACTGCCACGCGCCCTTATCTGAGGGGCAAATCAACGCAAGGCCTTTTTGACTGTTCTTTTTGTCGCTGCTCAGCACGCTCAGCCACGTGTCTTTATTATGCAGCGCTTCATTTGTAAGGCTTAAAAGCGCCTCTGAAGTTCCTAGCCCAAAGTTTTTTAAAGTATTTTCAAGCTTTAAGGACAAATTTTCACCGTTTGACTCACCCGGCATGGCTTCAGACATCGGCGACACCGCCTGTCCACCTGCTAAATGCGCTTCAATAAAACGAGTCTCCCCCACCATGCCCAGCGCCACAGCCTTGCCATGACTGATGTTCCCGTAACCCAAAAGTTGCTCTAGGCCGTGCCCGAGGGTATGACCGAAGTTTAGAACTTTACGTTCGCCCTGTTCCTTTGGATCCCGTGTTACAACGCCGACTTTTAGTTCAATCGCCCTATTGATGGCCTGTTGCCACTTGTCCGCTCTTTTTGGTTCAATGGTATTCGGGAGTAATGCCAACAGAGTTTGATCCAGCGTGAAGCCGTATTTGACAAGTTCGCTGACGCCATTTTGCCACTCTTCAACAGGTAGGGTACTTAGAAGTTCAGGATCTACCACCACCATTTTCGGATTGTGAAAACTCCCCATCAAGTTCTTGCCTGCTGGCAAATTGACGCCGACTTTACCGCCAACACTGCTGTCTACTTGTGCAAGCAACGTTGTTGGCACATGCACGTAGGACAGGCCCCGCATGTACAGAGATGCGGCAAAACCTGCTAAGTCTCCCGTTACACCACCGCCAAACGCGATGATGATATCCTGTCGATTGGCTTTTTCTTCTACTAAAAAGTCCATCACGCGTTCTACGGTTGCCATGGTCTTGTGTACTTCGCCTTCTGGCAGCACCATCGCCCTTACTTGGAAATGGGTACTCAAGCCTTCAAACAACTTAGCGCCATGACAGTGCATAGCGTTTTGATCTGCCACGACCATTACTCTGGATTGGTCAGCGCCGTCAATCTTTTGAAGCAGTTGACCTACATGAGCCGCTAAACCTAGTCCTGTATGAATAGGGTATTCTGGGTGCTGGATAGTTTGATGGGGTGGTATCCTTACTTGTCTATTTGAAAGTTCTATTTGCTGCATGGGATTTTCCTCCTTAAAGTTCTTGCCAAGTCCAGATAAGCTTCAAGTCCTTCTGAATCCTCTGTTTCTAGTAACTGAACGACTGTGTTGAGTTGTCTTTTGTAGCCTTCAATGGCTTCTAATACCGATGCTTTATTGAGAAGCAGGATGTCTTTCCAAACCTGAACATTGCCTGCTGCGACTCGGGTTGCATCTTTAAACCCACCTGCTATATAGGCACTGGCATCAGGCTTTTCTGCAGTGCAGTGCATGAGAACAGCTGCATTTAAGTGTGGTAAGTGGCTGGTTAGCGCAACCGTTTGGTCGTGAAGTATTTCTGTCACCCATATAGGACGCGCGCCTATGCACTTCAATAGATTTTCCAGTTCCAGCGCCTCTGCCTTAACGCCTATAGCCCCTATTAGGAAAAAAGAAGACCCTCTAAACAAGTCGCCGTTCGCATGAGTCGCACCCGATTTTTCCGAGCCGCACATGGGGTGACCGCCTATCCATTGAATGTGTTTGTCCTGTGGCAGACATCGGCTACAAAGGGCTTCTAGTCCCCCTTTGACACTGCCTAAGTCCATGACGAGCGCACCGGATTTAAGGTGAGCCCCAATCGATTTCAAGACTTCTTCGTATACCCCCAGTGGCGTTGCCAGCACGACCAAATCTGCTTCACAGACTGCTTCAGCCGCCGTTTGACAAGCGACCATGTCCGCCAGCACCGCACCCGAAATGTCGTAGGTGTTTATTGCCAGCCCCTCGTATACCTGTCTCAGCGCCTTCCCAAAAGAACCACCCATAAGCCCTAAGCCGATGATGGCTACCCGTTTAAAGTCACTTTCCAATGAACTCACCTCCCCCTATGACCAACTGTCTGTCTGACGAATAATGCCGTGAATGTGGCCTAGTTCCTGCATTAACTGATTGAAGCGCTCAGGCTTTAAGGACTGCGGCCCATCTGAAAGGGCTTCCTTTGGTTTGTGATGCACCTCGATCATGAGTCCGTCTGCTCCAATGGCGACTGCTGCTCTCGAAAGGGGTGAAACCATCTGCCATTTGCCCGTTGCATGACTCGGGTCTATGATGATTGGTAAGTGGGAGAGTTCCTTCACTGCCGTTACCACGTTCAAGTCCAGTGTATTGCGCATGTGGGTCTCGAAGGTGCGTATGCCCCGCTCACAGAGAATGACTTGGTCGTTACCGCTCGCCATGATGTACTCCGCCGCCATGAGGAATTCTTCGAGTGTCGCCGAAAGCCCCCGTTTGAGCATGACTGGCTTACCCGCCTTGCCCACCCGCTTGAGCAGGGAGAAGTTTTGCATGTTTCGTGCGCCTATCTGAATAATGTCTGTGTATTCATTGATGAGGTCGAAGTCTTCCGAGTCCATAAGCTCTGTCACCACTGGCATGTCAAACGCTTCTCCTGCCTGTTTGAGTAAAATAAGTCCTGCTTCTCCCATCCCTTGGAAGGTGTAAGGCGAAGTTCTTGGTTTGAATGCGCCGCCTCTGAGTACCTGTGCCCCAGCTGCTTTCACTGCGGCTGCAATGGTCATGATTTGTTCCTCGTCCTCCACAGCACACGGGCCTGCCATAACAACCAAACCTGAACCGCCTATTTTTACGTTTTTGACTTGTACATGACTATCTGCTGGGTGTCCCATGCGTGATACAAGTGGACAGCTTTGTTGTAAAGATTCTAAATTCATAATGTGTTCCTCCTTTAAATTCTATATTAGTTGTTTTTTGACAGTAATGAGTTGCAAAATTCCAGCGTTAAGACCTTCTTTCCCCCTCATTTTGGCTTGCCGCCACTCTCCTGAGTTACATGGGCTTATTATTTTGGGTATAAAAAAAGACGTTCTCGAAAGAACGCCTTTGAACCCAATCACTATGGTTTTCAAAATGTGCCAAGTCCACTAGAAGCTCGGCAGCAGGTTTCTTGTTCGATAAAGTTGCAGATGAAATTTTCGCCATGCAAAATAGCCAACGCTAAAATAATAATAGCCTTGGAAGAAAAACGAAAAAGTATTCAATTGTCGGTTTGCTTTTGAATTTGCCAACAATAGATTCATCTGAAAACACCTCATCAAAATAGTATGTACACTTGGTTGTGTTTGTGCGACGCACAATGTATATCATGCGCTTTATGGTTTTTACCACTATACTAAAAATAAATAGGCTTAGTCAAGCTAATTTTTTTGAAAATTTAAAATTTATGTTGAGGTAAATGTATGACTCTAGCTTCAATTATAGCAAAATGGGCATGAATTTTTAGTTCATGCCCATTTTGCTTGTTTAAATATTTTTACTGCTTGAGTTTATCTTCAAGTGCTTTGTACCGGTTTCCTTCTACATAAAAATTATATTGGTCTTTACCGTAAACATCAACAAACAAATCTTTTTCTTCAATGACTTTTCCATTTTTTAAGTAAATTTTTGCCTCACCTTTGTTTTTTCCAAGATATGTACATTTAATATCACGTACTTCTTCACCATAATCTTTTGACCATATCCAAATCAGTTCTTTTTTTAAACCAACATGGTATATGCCAACTTCACCATCATACTTAGGATAATATATATGATAATGGTTTGAATTTTCGTGTTCTTTAAAATGACATTTTTCATATTTTTTAATAACATCATCTGGCAAGACCTGTTTCGACGATTCTGAAAAAACAATACTTGTAGAGGTCAACGTCATTAATGCTGCAAGCAATATTGCCGTGAGATTCTTTTTCACTTTAGCGCCTCCGATTAATTCCTGAGCTAGATTGGAGAAAGTCAATTTCCCAATCGTTTTTTGCCAAGTCGACTAGCAATTTGAGTGTAGTACAATTCTGAACTTTTGTCAATTCGCACATTAAATGTTTATATTAGGAAATACAAGTCTCCCTTTGCTTATTTTACAGTCCACTGTTTACAGCAGATTTTATTGGCGTTATAATAAATTGTACGTAAAATTTATTTTACAAGGAGGCACTATGAAAAACTTTGATTTGAACCTTTATAAGTCGATGTTATCTCAGTATGGGGAGATTCGCGTTCAAGAGAACCGTTCCCGCAACATCACTATTACCAATGGTAAAATGATTAAAAACGAGAAGACTTCACGCCGGGGACTTTCTGTCCGTTCCTTTGAAAACGGCACTTGGGGCTTTGCTTCCAGCGAAAACATTAGTCCCGAGACTTTTAAGCGCATTATTCAAACAGCTGAGCAAAACGCCAAGTACCTAAAGGGCTACAATACGGCTAAAAGCTTTCAGCCTGAACATTTGCCTTACAACTACCAACTGGACGTCAGTACCACAAAACCGCGCATTACCGAAGGCGATGTGATAGCCTTTCTTATGAACCTAGACCAATACATAGTCGCACACTGCCCTGCTATTAAAAGCAGAACTCTCAGACTTATCGAACTCGACATGGAAAAGAAGATGGTGAACTTAGCCGACAGCCAGTCTTATTCCCTTTGGAGCCGTAGCCACCTTTTCCTGACCATGACCACTGAACGCAGTGCGACACCTTACACCTACAGTGAAGCAATAGGCGGCATGGGCGACTTTGAAGACTACTTCTTTGACCCCTCACAGCTCTACACGAAGATAGACCTTATTTACAGCCGTCTCATGGACAAAAGTGACCCAGTAGATGCCAGTGCGGGTATGAAAGACATCATTATCGGTAGTGAAATTACCGGTATCCTTGCCCACGAAGCCATTGGTCACACCACCGAAGGCGACAATATTTTAGGTGGCTCTATCTACGGCAACATGTTAGGTCAGCAGGTTGCCAGCGACAAAATTACCCTCGTGGACTTTGCTCATACCTTTAATGGACAGCTCCTACCAATGCCTATTTTCGTTGACGATGAAGGTACTAAGGCAGAAGACGCCGTTATTATTGAAAATGGCATTCTAAAAGGGTTTATGCACAACCTTGAAACCGCTGCCAAATTAGGCATGAAACCAACAGGCAACGGCAGAGCCTTTGAGTTCTTTGACGAGCCATTGGTGCGTATGCGTAACACGGCTATTCTCCCAAGAGAAGACAAGCTCGAAGACATGATTGCCTCAATCGATGACGGTTACTACATTTACAACTCCAGCAATGGTCAAGCAGACAGCACTGGCGAGTTCATGTTTGGCGTCAGCCTTGGTTATGAAATTAAAAACGGCAAACTTGGCAAAGCCATTAAAGAAACCACCGTCTCAGGCATGGCCTTTGACGTACTCAAATCCACCACTATGATTGGAAACGACTTCCATATCACTAACGTCGGCTACTGTGGTAAAAAACAGTGGATTCCAACTGCAGATGGTGGCCCATCCCTCAAATGTCGCATGAATATTGGAGGTAAATAGCATGAAATACGAAGCACTCGTTCAAGATACCATTGCCTACCTGCTCAGTAAAGGTCTGCCTCAAGTCGAGGTCAAACTCACAGAAAGTAACGACTTTGAAATTGGTGGCAACAACAACGACATTAACTTAGTACGTAGCCTTGAAAATGCCATTCTCAAGGTCAGCGCCATTAAGGAAGGCAAAAAAGCATCCATCGAGCTTAACGATTTAAGCCATGAGGCTTGGCAGACTTCCTTAGATGATTTGATTGTCAATATAGATATGGCTGAAGCAGACGAATTCAACTGCTTTTCCGACTACTCAGAGTCAGTCGCCCAAACGGTTGGCCCTAAAGACTTAGAACCGGCTTGGATTGCAAAAGTTACTGCCAATGGGGTAAATGAATTAAAAGCCCAGTACCCTAAAATGTCCCTTTCAGATTTTGCTTCTATGTATGAACAGCGCAAGATTCTGCTCCAAAATACCAATGGCACTTGCCTCAGAGAAAACAAAGGCAACGCCTACTTTGGCGGCCTCTTCTTCGCTTCCGATGCAGATAAAACCGCGTCGTTCAATTACTACAGCTTACCGCTCCAAAGCGTTAAGGACTCTGTACTGGAAAACGATACGTTCCACACCCTGCTTGCCAACAATATTTTAGAGCTAAACGTTCAGCCTCTGGAAGGCAGAATTGACGGTGGTGTGGTTATTTCTCCAAGCTGTCTGGTCGAACTCCTCGGCGGTCTTGAAGAAGTAGCACTCCAAGACACAGCAATGTTAACCGACAGCAGTCGCTGGAAAGAAAAAATCGGACAACAGGTGGCCCATGAAGTGTTTACATGGCACGCGCGTCCGATTTCAAGCCCAGTTGGGGGCAATTATGGCATTACAGAAGATGGTTACCCCGCTGAGGATATGACCGTTATTGAAAAGGGCGTCCTAAAAACTCACTTATTGACAGAATATGTGGCTAAGAAAACCGGCCTCGAAAGAGGCGGTAACCAAGGTGGCGTCTACGAAATAGAAGCTGGCACAGAGTCGCTTTCAGAAATAATTGGCGGTATTTCCCGAGGCATGGTTCTGAACCGTCTTTCCGGTGGACAACCATCGCCAAACGGTGACTTCTCGGGCAGTGCTAAAAACAGCTTCCTGATTGAAAATGGTCAAATAACCACGCCACTTACAGAAGTCATGGTCACATTTAACATTTTTGACGTGCTCCAGCAAATTCAAGCCCTCTCATCAGAAAGAGCTGACATGCAAGCAGGTCGTCTGCCATATCTTTACACCAACGCTATTTCGGCGACTGGTAAATAAAATTTTCCGTTTCATAAAGCGCCGCTCTTGTGCCGTCTAGGTCGAGGGGGCGCTTTTCCCATATTTGTTCGCTAAGCAGCGCCTGAAACAGTAGCATTTCTATGCCATAGACACATTTCGCACCCATCGCCTTAGCCCGTTTTAAAAATAAAGTCTCATGAGGCTTATAAACGATGTCGCAAAAAACGGTTTCATTACTAAACAGTTCTGGTGCAAGGGGCACTACGTCCGTATCTGGCAGCATGCCTACGCTGGTGGTGTTAATAACCAGCTGATATTCAGTAATAGGGGTTTCCAGCATTACCGCTTCACTGTCAATGCTGTAGGTCTTCCTTAAAACCGCCGCCAGTGCTACCGCTTTGTCTTTACTGCGGTTAAACAGGTCAATGCGACCAGCCCCACCCATCGCTAGGGCATGACAAATTCCCTTTGCCGCCCCCCCTGCACCAAGCACAAGGACGCTGAGGTTTTTAATGCGCATGTCATTTTGTTCTAATGCCGCTATAAGTCCAGACCCGTCCGTATTGTAGCCTTTTATCTTTCCATCTTCCACCACTAGCGTGTTGACCGCCCCCATTTGTGCCGCTATGGGGTCTAGTTCGTCAACAAAAGCCAAAACGGCTTCCTTATGGGGTATTGTGATGTTAAAACCGCTATAACCTTCACGAATAAAGGCCTCCAAAGCTTCGCCCAATTGATGGGGCGAAACCTCAAAGGCCTCATAGCTTGCGCAAATTTCGTTGAAGGAAAAGCTGGTCGTATGAATCAGTGGCGACTTAGAACCCGTCACCGGTTGCCCTAGTAGGGCGTATCGACGCAGCGTCATTTTTCCTACACCTCTTTTCTATTTTTTAACCAAGCAGTGATGAACATGTCTAACGCCCCGTCCATGACGGCTTGTACATTGCCCATTTCTGCCCCTGTTCTATGGTCTTTGACCAAGTTGTATGGATTGAAGACGTAAGAACGGATTTGACTGCCCCAAGCGATTTGGGAATAGTCGCCCGCTAAGTCTTCTATTTTTTCTTTATGTTCCCGCTCTTTCAAGTCCATAAGCTTGCCCATAAGCATTTTCATGGCAGTTGCCTTGTTGTTGTGCTGAGAACGTTCATTTTGACAGCTAACCACGATGCCTGTTGGCAGGTGGGTAATTCTCACCGCACTGTCCGTCATATTGATATGCTGACCACCCGCACCTGAGGCACGGAAGGTGTCTATACGCAGGTCTTTTGTGTCTATTAAAACTTCTTCTGCATCGTCTAATTCTGGCATAATGTCTACTGAAGCAAAAGATGTATGGCGTTTGCCCGAAGAGTCAAACGGTGAAATACGCACTAAACGATGAACACCCTTTTCACTTTTCAAGAAACCATAAGCATTTTCGCCTTCAATAAGCAGAGAAACACTCTTAATACCCGCTTCTGTGTCACGGATCATGTCGAGAATCCGAACCTTGTAGCCCTTGGATTCAGCCCAGCGATGATACATACGAAACAGCATTTCTGCCCAGTCCTGAGCGTCTAGGCCACCTGTACCAGCATGAATGGCAAGCATGGCGTTGTTTTGGTCGTACTCACCTGAAAGCAGGGTCTCAAGCATCAGACCGTCTATTGCTTCCTCAAGATTTGAAATGCCTTCGAGTACGTCATTTGCCAGACTTTCTTCGCCTTCTTCAAGTACCATGTGCCCTAACAATTCTAAATCCTCAAGTTGTGTGCACAGGCCTCCGTAAAGCTCTATTTTATCTTTTAATCCCTTAGCGCGTTTGAGTATCTTTTGCGCCTCGTCTGCATCGTTCCAAAAATCATTTTGCAGGGACTTTTCCTCTAACTCTCTATACACCAACCGCATACGATCGATGTCAAAGTGAACCACCCAGTTCTTTGAGTTTTGAGCCTAAGTCCTTCAGGTCTCTCAACCCTTGCTCAACAGCTAACACAAATACCACCCCATTTATTATAAATTCAATCGTTGCTACCCTAGTATTTTCTTAAAACAGCGTCCTAAGAATTAAAAGACTCAAGGCCGGCTTGCGCCGACCTGAGTCTGATTTTTATTTAAGCGTCTGCACCGCAACACTTTTTGTATTTTTTACCACTGCCACAAGGACACTGATCATTTCTGCCTACTTTTTCATCATTCGTTGTTAACTTAACCTCAGAATATTCGCCACCGCCAGATTCGCCAGTAATTGTTGCCACTTGCGTTCTAGTTGTGTCAATGTTGAGGCTCGCATGATAAAGGAATTTAAGCGCATCTTCTTGGATGTTGAAGATCATTTCATCGAACATATTAAAGCCTTCTTTTTGGTATGCTCTAACTGGGTCTTCATTGCCGTAGGCTCTTAAGTTGATACCCTGTTTAAGCTGTTCCATGTCGTCGATATGGTCCATCCATTTTTGGTCTACCACTCTGAGTAAAACAAAACGCTCAAGTTCTCTCATATTTTCAGTGTTAAACTCTTCTTCCTTCGCTTCATAAAGTTCGTGCGCAACAGCCTTAACTTTTTCAATTAAGTCTTCACGACGCTCCACACCCTTCATAAGCTCTTCTAAATGACCTTTTTCAAGGAAGAGTTGGTGGAAATGTTCTTCCATTTCTTTCAAATCCCAGTCCTCTGGATAATCCGAATTAGCCGTGTAGAGGTTGACATTGGATTCGACAATTTCGTCGACCATACCCACCATATGTTCTTTAAGATCTTCACCGAGCAGTACTTTTTTACGCTCGCCGTAAATAATGCCTCTTTGACGGTTCATAACATCATCGTATTGAAGGACGTGTTTACGAATACCGAAGTTACGGCCTTCCACTTTCTTTTGAGCGCCTTCAATAGACTTGCTGAGAATAGAAGCCTCAAGCGGTGTCTCGTCGTCCATGCCAAGCTTGTCAACCATGTCCTTAACTTTGTCGCTTACGAAGAGTCTCATGAGATCGTCTTCAAATGACAAGTAGAATCTAGAAGAACCCGGGTCACCTTGACGACCAGCACGACCACGAAGCTGATTATCTATACGTCTTGATTCGTGACGTTCTGTACCAATAATATGAAGACCGCCTGCTTGACGAACTGCTTCGCCGTCTGCATCTGTCTGTTTTTTAAAGTTAGAGAAAATACTTTCGTATTCCGCTTTTGCTGCAATAACTTCTGGATCATCTATAAAGAGCGGACTAAGCACTAAGTTGATGATGTGCTCGCTGTATCCAAGTTTAAGCATTTCATTTTTAGCCATGAACTCTGGGTTACCACCAAGCAGGATGTCCGTACCACGACCCGCCATGTTCGTAGCGATGGTCACGGCATTTTTACGGCCTGCCTGTGCGACAATTTCAGCCTCTCGTTCGTGCTGCTTCGCATTGAGGACTTCGTGGGTGATGCCTTTACGCTTTAAGAGCGCGCTCAGGTACTCAGAAGTTTCAATAGAAATAGTACCTACAAGTACTGGCTGACCATTGGCATGTCGCTCCACAATGTCAGCAATAGCTGCCTTGAACTTACCATCTCTCGTACGGTAAATAAGGTCGCCCATATCTAAACGCTGAATCGGTTTATTCGTTGGAATGCTCACAACGTCTAAGTTGTAAATATGTCTAAGCTCATCCTCTTCCGTTTTCGCTGTACCAGTCATACCAGAAAGCTTGTTAAACATACGGAAGTAGTTTTGGAGCGTAATAGTCGCAAGTGTTTGAGATTCTTTTCTGACTTCAAGTCTTTCTTTCGCTTCAATTGCTTGGTGAAGACCATTAGAGTAACGACGACCCTGCATGAGACGTCCTGTGTGCTCGTCTACGATAAGAATTTCGCCGTCTTTAACTACGTAGTCAACGTCACGTTTCATCATGTAGTGGGCCTTGAGGGCCTGATTAACGTGGTGGGAAATTTCCATGTTTTCTGGGTCTGAAAGGTTTTCTATTGTAAAGAATTTCTCTGCTTTACCCACACCACTTTCGTCTGTAAGAACGACAGATTTTTGCTTTTCGTCAACCACAAAGTCAACTTCATTTTGTAGACCGTCTGCAAATATGTCTGCTACTCTATAAAGGTCTGTAGACTTGTCGCCTTCGCCAGAAATAATAAGCGGCGTTCTCGCTTCATCGATTAAAATGGAGTCAACTTCATCGACAATGGCGTAGTTCAGTTCTTTTTGAACCATGTGCTCTTTGAAGACGACCATGTTGTCCCTGAGGTAGTCAAAACCAAATTCGTTGTTTGTACCATAAGTGATGTCGCAGTTATAAGCCTGACGACGTTGTTCTGGAGACATGCTATGCAAGATACAGCCCACTGAAAGGCCAAGGAAGTTGTAAAGCTTACCCATCCACTCCATTTGGTGCTTCGCTAAGTAGTCATTGACCGTAACGATATGAACGCCTCTGCCGTCTAGGGCATTGAGGTAAGCTGGCAGGGTTGCCACAAGTGTTTTACCTTCACCAGTTTTCATTTCCGCAACGCGTCCTTGATGCAGAACCATGCCGCCTAAAAGTTGAACTGGGAACGGTCTCATGCCAAGCGCACGAACCGAAGCTTCACGAACAACAGCAAAGGCCTCAAGCAGCAAATCGTCTAGCGTTTCGCCCGCTGAGAGCCTTTCTTTGAACTCTATGGTTTTTTGACCGAGCTCCTTATCCGTAAGTTTCTGCATATGAGGCTCCATTGCCTCTATTTTAGCAACCTCTTTGAAGAACTTTTTGATCTCCCGATCGCTAAGCCCTTTTTGAAATATATCAAGTATAGACATTTATTCCATCCTTTCTCGTCGTTAAAAATTCCTTAGTTTATTATAACATATCCCCTATTGGTTTATATTTCTTTTGCGTGACAAGTCTGTGAATGTATTGTGAATGCAATATGAACAATTTTAAATGGCTTAGAACAAGGAAAACCGAGTCTCCTCGGTTTCAAGCTAGAGCCTGGATTTGATTGAGAATTTAAGCATTTTTCCCTTTGATCTGAAATGGTAATAAACCATCTCGCCTTGTATAAAGTAGACAATGGCAACAGTAATCAGCAGATCTCCCACACTGATGACTTTTGCCAGTGGATACGGCTTTGGAATAGGAATTGTCTTGCCTAACCATCGAAATATATCGTTAGCTTGGTCAAATGAAATTAGGTTAATAATGGTACCCGACTTAATCGACTCTGCATAAGAGCTGAGTCCAGCAAATTGGGTCATACTGATGCTAATTGGCATTTTCCCACCATGCATAAACATAACAAGCAAATTCAGTGCTGCCCCTGCTGCTAGCAGTCTAAACCCTTTAAGCTTCCAGTTCATGAGTACCGCCATAAAAATCAAACTCATGCCGATGAAGGGCGTCCACTGGAGAATCCCATAACTTTCTGTTAAACGGGTTGCCGCAATGGGGAAAATTTGGAGCAGAGCCCCTAAAAAGATGAAATACCATCCTTTAAATTCTATATCCATTAAGTGATACCAACGACCATTTCTAAAAAAACCTATTATAAGTCCTAAAAGTATTGCTTCTAATATCATAACGCAATGACCTCCTCGCGATACTCTCCTATCTCTGCGGCAATATGCTCTGAGCATTTAATAAAGGCTTCTACCACTTCGGGGTGAAACTGTAAGCCCTTCTCCTGTTGAATAGCGTCTATTGCCCACTCCCTAGTCAGTGCCATCCTGTAAATGCGGTTGGACGTCATGGCGTCGTAGGCATCTGCCACGGATATGATTGCCGATTCAATGGGAATTTCATCGCCTCTTAAGCTGTCTGGATAACCATTTCCATCATACCGCTCGTGGTGATGTTTGACAATCTTTGCTATTTGTTTTAAGGCGCGAACGTCTCTTAAAATTTGCTCACCAATTTCAGGATGGCGGCGAATTTCATAAATTTCACTCATTTCCAGCCGTCCTGGTTTATTGATAATGGCATCTGGAATGCCTATTTTACCTATGTCATGCAGCAGTGCAGCGGTTTTGATTGTTTCCACCTGATGCGGGTGCATTTGCATATTTCTTGCAATCGCTTCAGAAATTTCTGCGACGCGCATCGAATGACCATTTGTATAATTGTCCTTGGCGTCTAAAGCGTTAGACAAGGTTTTGATGGTTTCAAAATACTGCTGTTTCATTTCAATGTAAAGTTTAAAGGAATAACGGGTCATAATGAGAGGTCCAAGTATCAGCAATACCATGAACCACCCGCTTTTTTGGTAGGCTAGGGCCATAATAATGCCTATTGGAGAAATGCCAAGGATGTTTTTAACGATCCAGTCCATTTCCTGAAAAAGTACTTGGATAGGTTTTTCTTCCTGTATGGCATAAAGGCCCGCCATTAAGCTGATAATGAAGCATACATAGACCAGTACGGTCATAATAAGCCCTAGTACGCTCATGTCATATACTCGGTCAAAGGAAAATACCTGAGAGACCCAGTGGTAAATCATGCCGGAAACTAAAGCGCCGCTGGCAGAGATACTGCCGTTGAATAGCCTCTGGCGCAGAGAACTGTTAAAGAGATGATAACGGGTTTCTTCATCTGCATAAACTTTTAAGAGGCACCCTAAAAATACGATGACGCCGGCAACTGTCGGCGAAAAGGTCAAAATTGCCGCCAGACCCACTGCAAAACCCATAGAAATTAATTTGTCTTTTGAGACTTGAATGACAAAGGACTCTGAAATGATCGACAAAGCTATGAAGAATATAACAGAAGGGTAATTATTTGTATTCCCTATCGCGACGAGTCCTAGGCCACTGATTAGCAAACCAATAATGATATTTAAACCCATGTACACATTGAGTTTAGTCGTTTGGCTCATATGAACTCCTTTAGCGGTACGGATTACTTAACGTCCATGTTCAGCTTTGCGGTAATAAATTTTTGATTCTTGTTGCATACTAAGTATTATACTTGATATTATGAGGGAAATAAATAGGCTAAGGCATAGAAAAAGCGTATCTAGAGCACCCATTGGGCGTTGTAGATACGCTTTTAAGTATTTATTCAGTTGTTAGGTCTCTAGGACTATTCCACTGGCTCAATCAAGCCGTATTTTCCATCTTTTCTTTGGTAGACTACATTGACTTCATCATTTTCGCTATTTTTAAATACGAAGAAGTTATGTCCCAACATTTCCATTTGTAAAATGGCTTCCTCAGCGTCCATCGGCTTAATAGGGAACTTTTTAGTTCTGACTACAGTATGCTCGATGTCTTGAGTTGACATATTTGCTGGAATTTGTTCGAATCTGATGGTGTCATGACTTCTGTATCTCTTTTCAAGCTTAGTTTTGTGCTTTTGAATTTGTCTTGCCAGTTTGTCAACGGCAAGGTCAATGGAAGTATACATGTCCTCAGATGATTCTTCCACTCTGATGACTACATCGTCTTTTAACGGAAGTGTTAATTCGAAAATTTGTCTGTTTTTTTGTACACCCATAGTTGCTTGAATGTCGATGTCGCTTCTAAAATATTTTGCGTATTTTGATA
>JBGSUZ010000637.1:0-13096 GCA_041753235.1 Acidaminobacteraceae bacterium | reverse complement strand
TTTAAAATCTGCCAATGTATAGCTTTTGCCATCATTAGCATTTAGCGGTTGTGTCAATACCGCCTTATCAATGATTGTCATGTCATTCACCTCATTAACGTTTGAGTATTTTTTCTGCCATCGGTGCTCTGAGCATATGTGCCGTCGGGAATCCCGAACCTAGCAGCGGTCGGCAGTAGTACTTAAAAGCATCTGCGACGCCATTGCCCTTAGCGTTTATAAACTCGTCTGGCATGATTTTAGTCTTCGCGGCAATACGTTCAATCGGTTCTAACTGATAGTCTACCGAATAGAACCCTGTCCGTTTAATAGTTATAGAACCATCCACTTTATTCCAAATAGCGTATTGGGCCGCTTTCTCCCCAACCTCTCTGGCTTCTTGCTGGTCAATATCTGAAACACAGCCAATAAATGAGCGCTGTAAATAGCCGAAGGTGTCTGCTCTTACCCGCTTAATTTGAAGTTTTTCACGAACCAAGTCTGCTAACAAATCTCCTAGCGCCCCCGAACCAGACAACTGCATATTGCCATGATCATCCACTTCACATTTATTGCAAAGTTTCACTGCAATCGGCACCTTATCTGCATCTACAATACCTTCTGAAACTGCTATGACGCAGCGTCCCAGTCTATCGTATACTTCTTTGACATCTAGTAAAAACTGGTCAATGTCAAAGGTTCTCTCTGGTAAATAAATAAGATGTGGGCCGTCTGTTGGATATTTTTGAGCCATTACCGAGGCCGCTGTCAAGAATCCTGAGTGTCTGCCCATAACAACCCCGACAAAAACACCTTCTAGTGCCATGTTGTCTAAGTTAATGCCAGTAAACCCTTGTGCGACGAATCTAGCTGCAGAGCCAAACCCAGGGGTGTGGTCATTGAGTACCAAATCATTGTCTATGGTTTTGGGTATATGAATGCTTCGTAGTTCATAATTGGCCTGACGTGCCTGCTCACTTACAATCTGTAACGTACCACAGGAGTCATTGCCGCCTATGTAAAAGAAATAGCGTATATCATGGGCTTTCATGACATCAAACATTTCACGACAAGCCTTCTCATCAGGTTTTGACCTTGTTGAAAATAGTGCTGAAGACGGCGTTACTGCAACCTGTTCTAAATTATTGGTTGTCTCTCTGGTCAAATCTAAAAAATCTTCGTTGACAATGCCATCCACACCGTGAAGTGCACCATAAACCTTAGTGATCTGAGGAAATTTTCTACTTTCTAAAACTGCACCTACTAATGACTGATTGATTACCGCTGTAGGGCCACCGGCCTGTGCGACGAGTACTTTCCCTTTTAATTCCATAGCAAAACCCCTCCTAAGAACATAATATGAGTTCATACCCTAACTTAGAGGGGTTACACGCTATTTTTATATTTAACCAATAAAGACGCTTCTAAAATACCTATAAACCATATACGGCTGTGAACTTTTCTTTTAAATAATCCACATAATACTTAGGGTTAAAAGGCTCGCCCGTTACCCGTTCAATTAATTCCTCTGGTAAATATACAAGTCCATGGTAGTGAACTTTCTCTCCTAGCCATGCATGAATGCGCTCAAAGTCCCCCTGTTCAAGATCGCCAAATACATCAAACTCTTTTTTCATGTAGTGAAGGAGCTGCGCTGAATAGGCATTGCCAAGGGCATAAGAT
Source organism: Acidaminobacteraceae bacterium (assembly GCA_041753235.1). GTDB lineage: Bacteria > Bacillota > Clostridia > Peptostreptococcales > Acidaminobacteraceae > JBGSUZ01. Next base: position 11,434 of record JBGSUZ010000637.1, on the reverse strand, counting down.
GGGAAGTACCCAATAAGGCCAGCCGCCCAGTGCACATCTTGAAGAACACCTAGACTATGGTTAGGCGGTTCAATGCCTAAATAAGCCACCATTTTTTCATTCCAAGCTTTTGACAAATCATCAATGGCAATTTTACCTTCCATGAGTTCTTTCTCAAGTTCATAACGCACCATAATGTGCAGTGGATAAGTCAGTTCATCCGCTTCTACACGCACCAAAGACGCCTCTACTGTATTAATAGCTCTGTGATAGGTTTCAAGGCTGATGCCATCAAGTGCATCGCCAAACAGTGCCTGCATTTCTGGGAAAAGTGGTTTCCAAAATTCGAGGCTTCTGCCAAAGACATTTTCATACATTCTAGACTGCGACTCGTGCATTGCAGAAGATGCGCCATTTCTTAAGCCTCTGTCCTCAAGGCTTTCATCTTGTTGTTGTTCGTAAATGCCATGTCCGCCCTCATGCGCTGTACTAAAAATTGCCGACGGGAAATTATCGTCCATATAATGCGTGGTAATACGAACGTCGTGCTGAGTCAGTCCATTGGTGAATGGGTGCTCACTTTCCGCTAAAATACCACGCTCAAGGTCATATTTAATATGAGAAAGCAACTTTCTAGAAAAAGCATCTTGTTTGTCTTTAGGCACTGGGCGACTTATAAACTCAAAGTTTTCTGGATGCTCTGCCTTTACCTGAACAATACGCTGTAGTAGCGGCACAACCTCTTCTCTAAGTTCATTGAAGAAAACATCTAATTTTTCAACCGTCATACCCGGCTCAAAGTCTTCTATTAGGGCATTGTAAGGGTGGCCTTCGTAGCCAAAATACTCGGCAAATTTACGCTGATAGTCAAATATTTGCTGATAATAAGGTTTAAAACTGTCAAAATCGTTTTCTTCCCTTGCTGTCTCCCATTCCATTTCAGACTTTCCAAGCAGTTCAACATAAGCAATGTATTCTTCTTTAGGAATCTTTTCAAGTCGTTCAATGTTCTTCTTCCACTCTCTGACCATAGCGCGGTCACGAACGTCTTCGATTGCATCCATATCTGATGCTGCTTCGAAAACTGCTGTTCTTAACTCAGGCGCCGTCGTTATTCTATAAGCTTCTCCGGCTAAAATGCCTGCATACTGATATTTTTTGTCATAGCCTTTCTTCGGCGAATTAGTCGCAGCTGAATCCCATCCAATCAACCCGCTAACGTAGCTATAAGCGTTTTGTTTCATCGTCTGTTCTTTAATATATGCCAAATGTTTTTCTACATTCATTGTGTATGCCTCCTGATTAGCCGCATATGCGACTTTTAATATTGTCATAGGCCAGCTTTAAAGCCAAATTATTTCTTCAACTTCTCTTTGTTGACGCGTCATATCAAATTTGTGAATGACAACCTTGCCTTCTTGTACATAAAACATAATTTTCCGGCTGTAATTACCACCAGCAGAGACTTTTACGTTACGGATGCCCCATTCCTTAAGTAACTGGAGCGCAATTGCCAAGTTTTTTTCACCTACTTGATAATAGTCAATTTTAGATTCTGCACCGCCAACAACAAGTGCATGCATGTGTGCTGGTGCAATATTTCTGGCTATCATCTGTTCAATGAGCACCTCTATGACCTCGTGTTGATAGTCTTTTATATTCATATAATACTTCGCTGTCCCAATTATAGGCTGACGCTTGCTTGGCTTTAAAGGCAGTAGAAAGTGATTCAGACCACCCGTTAAAGTCTTGGGGTCCCAAAGACAAATGGAAACACAAGAACCAAGTGTCGTACCGAGAACCACTTCTCCCTTACTGATAATCCATTCATCTATACCAATTAATTGGGAATTCATATCTTATTTCCGCAAACCCTTACCTTAGATCGGTCTATTTCTTCTAGGCAACTTGCACCAGTCATTTTCATCGCTTCTTTCAACTCTGCACCTATTTTTTCGGTATATAACGCAACCCCCTCGGCACCATCGCCATAGACTGAAATCGCGTACGGACGGCCTATGAGTACGGCATCTGCACCTAGTGCCAGTGCCTTAAATACATCGAGGCCCGTTCTGAAACCGCCATCTACAAATATGGTCATTTGGTCGCCTACCGCTTTGGCAATTCCTTCAAGAACCGCTATACCCGATGTGGTTTCATCCAGCACACGGCCACCGTGGTTTGAAACAACAATGCCGCTAGCACCTGCATCTAGTGCTTTCTGTGCACCTGCGACCGTCATAATGCCCTTTAAAATCAATGGCAGACCAACTGCATCGTTGATTTCTCTAAGTTGCGCCACCGAAAGCGGCGAAACAGGTTTGCCTTGAGCTGCTAAAATACTTAAGCCAGCCGCGTCTATATCCATTGCAATCGCAATAGCGCCTGCTGCTTTAGCCATTAATCCTTTTGCTATAACTTCTGGCACACTCCAAGGTTTAATGGTTGGAATACCCATACCACCTACGCTTCGAATCGCTTCAACAGCACCTTTATAAACCTCGTCTTTAACGCCGTCTCCAGTAAATCCTAGAATACCAGCACTTTGGCACCCTTCCACAATAGCTTCTGAATAACGAAGGTCATCGTAGAGGTCACCATAATGAAGGTTGACACCGCCTATAGGCGCTGCAAAAAATGGATAGGCCACTTGGTGTCCAAATAGCTCCCAACTTGTGTCCACGGTCTGATCTTCGTATAATGTATCCATTTCCAGCGTTATTTTACGTAAATCCTCATAATTTCTTATAAATCCGAGGCCTAGTCCCTTGCCTCCCGGACCCGGTATTTGTCCTCTGCAAGCAATGCCATTGCATATAGGGCATACCTTGCAAAGTGGTCCCATGTTGACTTTAGCTGATTTCATTAATTCTGCATAATTCATTTTCAACACACCTGCCTTTTTTTCATTATAACAATTTGTATAGTTTATATCTCTATTTATTTCACATCTATGATTTCCCATACCAATGTGATATACTGGTTTAGCTAATGCATTAAGAAAGGGTGAATAGAATGTCTTTATTCCAAGAATGGGAAAAGCGTGCCGCCAGAGAGATGAATCAAAATGAGTACCAAGCTTTCTGGAAGGACTACTTGTTAAAAGAACAAAAGAATTACGAAGTGATCCTCGAATCGAAAAATAATCGTTTAAGTGGCTCTATTGAAAGTTTAGCTGAATCCTTCAAAATGGACGCAGCAACTTTTGTTGGCTTCCTTGATGGCATCAATACAAGCTTAGAATCAGAAATCGATTTGGCCTCACTTGAAGCAGACACTAACCTAGATGCAGAAATCAACTGGGAGAAGCTCTACTTCAACATGCTCGATGCAAAAGCTGAATGGCTTTACAACATTGAAGCATGGAACGGTATTCTTACTGAAGACCGCAAAAGAGAAATCAAAAAAGACTACAACCTGACTAAAACCGTTGTTAAAGGCGATAAAGTCGGCAGAAACGATCCATGTCCTTGCGGCAGCGGCAAAAAGTACAAAAAATGCTGCATGGCTAAAGAAGAAGCTTAATTCTATAGCTTTAGCTAAATAGTAAATTTAAGAAGAAGTCCTCGGACTTCTTCTTTTTTTATGTTCAAACGAATCCGACACAGAGACCACTAGAAAGCACTCTGAATAATGCCCTTGACTTGCTCACTCAATTCAGTCGTGTCCATACCAGTATAAGCCTCTGGCAAGATAGCTGGGTGTATGGTGACAACCACTTTAGAAGGGTGAATAGCAAGACTGCCCTTAGGCATCATAGCAATAGAACCATTTATGGTCACAGGAATAATCGGCGCTGCTGGCTTTGTTCCTAATTTTAATGCACCCGGTTTAAACTCTAGGAGTTCTCCATCATGGCTTCTTGTTCCCTCTGGAAATATGACCATCGATGTACCCGATTTAATATTGCGAATGCCTTCGTTGATAGCTGCTGCCGATTGTCTAAGATTGTCTCTGTCCATGAATACACAATGCATGTGCTTCATCCATCGGCTAACCAGCGGCATTTTTTCAATGCTGTCTTTTGCGACAAAGCCCTTAGCGCCCGGCAGATAGGCCAGAAGTATAGGAATGTCAAAATTACCCTGATGGTTAGAAACATATAATACGGGCTGGTCTTTTAGCAAATGCTCACTGCCAATAAGTTCAACCTGACAGCCTGCAAGCTTTAATAGCTTATGAGACCACCGCTGTACTTCTGGTATAACCATGGCATCTCTTTCGCCAACTTGCTCCTTCAAAACCAATCTGTCTGCCTTTTTCAGTTTCGGATAGGCTCCTAATTGATACAACCAAAAATAAATAAACCAAATCAACGACCTAAACACGATGTTGTTTCCTCCTTGTCTCTATAACGCCTTATTTTAGGCGTCTACTCAGGCCTATTATATCAGGAAATTTTCACATTATCTAATCTGAGCTACAAAATAAAAGGACCTCTACAGAGGTCCCAATAAGAATTATAGGCTATCAATCCAATTCATAACAGCCTTGTCGTCGTAAAACATGAGGAAATTGCGATTGGTCAGATGTGCGGCAGATTCAATGGCTGCTTTTTGCACATTGCTGGCATTATAAATAGCCGAAGCGCTGACATAAGGCTTATTGATTTCAAGTACTTTTGAAAAGTGCTTGGTAATCTGACTGTCGAAGACCACCTTATTTACATTGGTTACAACGATTATGTCTTTGTCTCCTCTGTCCTTAATCAAATCGTGGGAATGATTAAGAAATTTCATTAGTTCCAGACCCTCTAGGTTTGAAAAATCTTGCATTAATATAGTTTGGCCCTCAAGCTCAAGCCATTCAAAACGATTTGCCTTGTTCATGGTTTCCTCCTTTCCTTAACACTGTTTTAGCGTCCCTTCTCTATATATCTAATTTTTGTTCATTTAAACATCATATTTTGTCGAAATTTGGAACTCATATGATAAAATAGACTGAAGTCCAATATCCTAACCATGAAATTGAGGTAAAACCATGTTAATTATGCAAATAGAATCACTTAAAAAAAGTTACGGTGAACGTCAGTTATTTAACGATATTAGTTTTAGCATTCAAGACGGCGACAAAATTGGCCTAATTGGCGTCAACGGCACGGGAAAAACGTCGCTGTTAAAGGCGCTCGCAGGCGTTGAACCAGCGGACGCAGGTCAAGTCACTGTCCCTAAAGGCATGAAAGTTTCCTACTTGCCGCAAAACCCTGACTTCAAGCCAGGTCAGACCATATTAGAAGCAATTTTTGATGGCAGTTCGCCACTCCTCAGTCTAATTCGAGACTATGAAAATGCCGCTGAGATGCTTGAATTGCAACCAGATAACTTAGAGTTGCAACGTTCATTATTAACACTTCAATCAAAAATGGACGCTGCAGACGCTTGGGCAGTTGAGAGCCAAATTAAGTCTGTCCTCACCCAGTTAAAAATTCACGACTTCCATAAACCGATGGTAGAACTCTCCGGTGGTCAGAAAAAGAGAGTCGCTCTAGCAGAAGCCTTGATTTCAGATAGCCAGCTTCTGATTTTAGATGAGCCAACCAATCACATGGACAGCGATACTGTTGAATGGCTTGAGGGCTTTTTAAAACAGCGCAGAGGTGCACTTTTAATGGTCACCCATGATCGGTATTTCCTAGACCGAGTCGTTAATAAAACCATAGAATTAGACCAAGGACGCATCTTCACCTACACGGGCAATTACGCTTGGTTTGTTGAACAAAAAGCCCTTCGTCAGGAACTTGAAACTGCTACTGCAAGAAAACAGCAAAATTTATATAAAAAAGAACTTGATTGGATTCGCGCAGGTGCTCAGGCCCGTTCTACAAAACAAAAAGCAAGAATTGACCGTTTTAATGAGTTAAAAGACCAACTCGCTGGCGGTCTTGGAGACGATAAAATGGAAATGTCCGTTGCCCATAGTCGCCTTGGCACTAAAATTATAGAACTAGAAAACATTAGCAAATCTTTTGGCAGTCTACCTATTGTGAAAGACTTTACCTATACTATGGTTAAAGAAGATCGGATTGGTCTAGTTGGCCCAAGTGGTATTGGCAAAACATCCATGCTGAAATTGATGTTAGGTGAACTTACTCCGGATAGCGGACAAGTCATTCGTGGTATAACCGTCAATGCAGGCTACTTCTCACAAGAAGCTGAACTGCTACCTACTGATCAAAGAGCAATTGATTGGATTCGAGAAACAGCTGAGTTTGTTACCGCAGGTGACGGGCAAAAAATTAGCGCCTCCCAAATGATGGAGCGCTTCTTATTTGACAGCCATTTGCAGTACACTTATATCGGTCGTCTCTCTGGTGGCGAACGTCGTCGCCTATACCTGTTACAAGTCCTAATGACTTCTCCTAACGTTTTGATACTGGATGAGCCTACCAATGACCTAGATATTGATACCTTGACCGTTCTTGAAAACTATTTAGACGACTTCCAAGGTGCTGTCATTATTATTTCCCATGACCGTTATTTCTTAGACCGCACTTGCGAACGCATCTGGTCTTTTGAAGGCGAAGGTAATATATATGTCCACACAGGCAACTATACTGAGTATTTAGAACATCGCCGAGGCGCGGCGGGAAATGGCTCCGAAAGTAAATCTGTGCCTGCCGGCAAAGGTTCTGCGGCTTCTAAAGCCTCAGCTGCTAAGACCACTACTGCAGAAATTAATAAAGCAGATGACGAACCCCGTCAAAAATTAACCTTTAAAGAACAACATGAGCTTAAAACCATAGATACGGAAGTCAGCACCCTTGAAAACGAACTGATTGAATTGGAACAAGCTATGGAAACCTCATCGACGGACTTTGAGAAATTAGCTGCTTTAAGCCAACAAAAAGAAGCCGTTGAAGAACGGCTTCTCGAAAAAATGGAACGTCAGGAATACCTGCATCGATTTGATGCCTAAACCTTTTGACCAGCGCCGCCGAGAGGCGGCGTTGCCATTTCTATTCCTATTTCTTTTGTTGTGCTGAGTAAACTCAAATTGATTTGTTCCTTGAATTCAATAAACTCGGCATACACATTTGTATTAACAAAACATTTGACTACAAAAGACAAGCCATAAGGTGAAAATTGATCCATTTTGACGATAATGCCTTCCTCACGAACAAAGTCCTGTTCTTTCAAATAGGTTTCCATCTTTTTTCGTAGGGCTTCTATTTGACTTGGCTGTGTTTTGAAATTCAATAACACTTGAACATCTACCCGCCTGAAACCCCTTCGCGTAAAATTAGTGATGGGGTTTTTTGACATGCTGCTATTGGGAATATAAACAATTTCTTGTGTCACGGTGCGGATTCTGGTACTTCTAAAAGTCAGTTCCTCAACTTCCCCTTCAATGCCCTCACAGAGTATCCAGTCGCCCAAATCATAGGGTCTGTCCACTACAATAGCCGCTCCAGCAATCATATTTCCCAGTGTATCCTGAGCTGCCATGGCAAACGCTAACCCGGCTATACCCAGACCGGCTATAAACCCATTGACATCAAAGAATTCACTTGCTGCCATGCCTATTGCTAAAATGATAATCAAGCCTCGTACGATTTTTGAAACCATTTCTTTAAACAAGGTGCTCGTATTGAGATTCAGTTTGTCATCTAACTTAATAAGCATACTGCCGTATAAATCGCCTAAATTATAGAATCCCATTGCTAGGCAAATAACTGTTATAGATTTCATGAACTTAGTAGGCGTATTGCCTATAAATAGCCGCATTTGAGGATAGTGAACACTCAAATACTGGTAAGCTAAATATAAACCAAGAAAGCCTATCCACGCCGCTGTTGGCTTCTCAAAGCTTTTTACAGCTGCTTCAAACTGTTCCTTTGACATTTTTCTAATAAACCGTCGAAGGACTCTGAATAATAGTTTTTCAAGCACTTCACGGAAAATATAAGCAAATGCCAAGATAAGGAGTGCAATGAGCAGGTCTTCCCATTTCAAAGTGATGTTGCTAAGCCACTGCGCCACTATTTGTTGAGGATTCATTCAAATCACTCCTTGTCAAAAGTTGGCTTATAGAGCTTGCGGTAATCTAGCACAGGAACATTTTCTGTAAATTTACCCGGTTCTATAGACTCTAATGCCTTGCTCATGTCGTACATACGCGCATCTACCATATCTAAATAATGGAGGATTTCAGCTTCTGGCAACATTGGCTTTTTAGGGCTACCAAACTCAGGTTGGTAATGATGTGACAAAATCATATGCTGAATCACATTGCTGATTTCCGGGTTAATACCAAGACGTTCGCCAACCACTTGAATTTTTCGAATGCCCATGATGATATGGCCTAAAATTTGACCTTCAAACGAATAGTCGCTGACAACGCCAAGTTCGTCTGAAATCATTTCATTGATCTTTTCAATGTCATGGAGAATAACACCTGCGTAAAGTAGGTCTGTATTCAAATGACCATACACGTTACTAATGGCCTCCGCTGTTCTGAGCATACGTAGAATATGGTACAAAAGACCTGAACGAATGGCATGGTGATTCTTCTTGGCTGCTGGGTAAAACATCAGTTTGTCTTCATATTCTCCAACCAAGGTCTCAACTAGCAATTTTATTTCTGGGTGATTGATTTTAGCCACAAACCCCATAATTTCGTTAAACATGTCATTCTTATCGATTGGCGCAGCTTGTACCATATCTTCGAGTTTAACTTGATCATCTGCCTCTAATGGACGCAGTTTAACAATTTTAAACTGTAAGGTGTTCTGCCAACTCGTGACAGTGCCTCTTACCTTTACAATGTCCCCTGCCTTAAACTGGCTAACCATTGCATCGTCAATATCCCATACCTTACCATTTATTTCACCGGTCTTGTCGGTTAAATTCAAGTCTAAATATTTCTTATTATTGCTGGAAGTCTTCAAGTTCATACCCTTGATGAGGTAGTAACCCTGAATGTCATCGCCTACTTCAAATTCCTTGATCCACTTTTCTAACATGATTTCCGTCCTATTCTTGGCACTTGCTGTCTATAAGCAGATGCCTGACTAAAAAATCCCCCTGAAACAGGGGGATAGGTATTTGACTAGAGAATTTCTACTTTAAATTGACCCTTAAGTACTTCTACTTTTTCTGTGTAGAGATCGCTTTGCTTTTTCATGGTCAAGTCTTTCATGAGATCCATGCTGATTTCATCAAGTTCAAAGACGCCGCCCTCTTCTTTTTCACTTAATTGAATGAGGTGGTAGCCAAATTGTGTTTCAACCGGTTGGCTGATTTCACCAATTTGCATTTCGAAGGAAACCGCTTCAAACTCAGGTACCATTTGGCCTCTGCCAAAGAACCCTAAGTCGCCGCCTCTTTCTTTTGAAGGACAGCTTGAGTATTGGCTTGCAGCCTCTGCAAACGAAAGACCCTTTTCAATTTCTTCTAAAACGACCATCGCCTTTTCTTTTGAATCCACAAGAATGTGGCTCGCTTTTACGCGCTCTGGTTTTTGGAAATCTTGTTTATTAGACTCATAATGTGCCTTGATTTCGTTTTCGTCAACTGTCGCTTGTGAAAGACATTTTCTTACTGCATATTGTTTGAGAAGTTGAAGCTTTTCAATTTCTAATTGTGCTAAAAATTCAGCTTCTTCATCCATTTTATTCGCTAATGCTTCTGATAAAAATAGTTCTTGGTGTACAAGTTCATTAACAAGAACTTTTTCACCTTCTGGATTTGCATATCTCGTTGCATTGTTGCCTAGCTGCATCATGAATTGCTCGAGGTCTGCTCTAGTAATGTTTTTGCCGTCAACAATGGCAAGAATTTGACTATTCATGGGTAATCTCCTTTGAAATTAGAATCATTTATTTTTCCATCTTACCAAAATAAATGGATTCTGTCCATGAAGGCCTTATTCTTTTCGAAGTAAATTCAAATCCTCATCGGTTAGAAGTTTGAGCCGCTTTAACACGTCTATTAGTTTATCCGTATCTATTGGCTTAACCGCATAGGCCTCTGAACCTAAATCAAAGGTCTCAAAAATGCCTTTTGGGTCATTGAGTGCAGTTGTCATTACGACTTTTGCCAGTTTTTCCTTCGGCACACCACGTTCTTCCTCTAATTTGCGTATCGTCTTAAGTGCCTTTATGCCGTCAACTTCAGGCATCATTATGTCCAAACAAATCAAATCATAATAATGCTTGTCGTCAAGGGCCATCAGAAAAACCTCAATAGCCTCCATACCATCAACCGTTATGTCGACTTCACCAAACTGAGACATAAATTTATACAGAAATTTTCGGCTGACGTAGTCGTCCTCTGCGATTAAAATTCTCATGGAACACCTCCAGGTCAAATATTCATTAGCTTCATTATCTCGCTATAATGTAGAGTTGCTTCCTTCATATTCTGGCGTCTTGCAGCCAATTCCATTTTCATGGCAAGTCGTTTGAGGCGTACTGCACCATCGGCTTCAAAGAGCTCTTTAATTCGATGACTGGTCTTTTCCAACATTTCCGAATCATTTTGGTCAATAAAGAGCTTGATGTCATATAGTGGCATTATGTAATTCTCTTTTTTGACTTCAACCTCAATAATTTCAGGGTTCAATACCTTTTCTAAGAGCTCATCTCTTTTATGGTTACCCTCTTTAGTTCCCAAGCGTTCAATTTTTTCATAAAATTCGCGAATATTAATAGGTTTCGAAATGTACTCATTCATGCCTGCTGCTAGGAATCGCTCGCGGTCTCCTTTTAACGCATAAGCAGTGACGGCTATGACGGGTACTTTCAGTTTCAACTCATTGCGTATGACTGAAAGCGTGCTTAAACCGTCCATAACTGGCATCTGGATATCCATTAAAATCAAATCGAAAGACTTTTGCTTCAAAATATCTATAGCCTGTATGCCATTTTCAGCTAAAGACACTCGGTGCCCTTGCTTTGTTAGCAGGCGTTTGAAAAGTTTCTGATTAATCTTTTCATCTTCACAAACCAAAATATCCAGTGTAAATTCAACTTCCGGAACATATTCAATATCCTCATCTAATCCCGCGCCACTTAACGACTTTGCCCCTATCTTTAAGGGAATCGTAAAGTGAAAATTAGAACCATAATTGAGTTGACTGCTGACATCCAATACGCCGCCCATAAGGCCTACAAGCATTTTAGAAATGCTCAGCCCTAGGCCAGTCCCACCATATTTTCGGGTAATGGAACCGTCTGCTTGGGAAAAACTTACAAAGATTCTCTCGAGGTCATCCTCACTAATCCCAATCCCTGTATCCTGTACCGAAAACATAATTTCAGCCTTATCTGATCGTGTACCTACCGTCTTAACCTCAATCAAGACCCCACCTTTTGTTGTAAATTTAATAGCGTTAGTCACTAAATTAACCAATACTTGATTAATTCGAACTGGGTCTCCATGGACGTATTCTGGTACATTTTCATAAATCTTAACGTCTAAATCGATGCCCTTTTCTACCGCCTGAACCCTTAATG
>JBGSUZ010000636.1:0-2486 GCA_041753235.1 Acidaminobacteraceae bacterium | reverse complement strand
GCGTTTTAGGTCTGGCTACTGGTTCAACCCCAATCGGGACTGACAAATACCTCAAGTCGATGTATATGGATGGTCTTATCAGTTTTTCAAGAGTCACCAGTTTTAATTTAGACGAGTATATTGGACTCAATGAAAACTCTGACCAAAGTTACATCTACTTTATGAAGCAAGAATTATTTAATGCAGTAGATATTAAAGAGGATCATATTCACATCCCTTCAGGTGTCAGCAATGATATTCAACAAGAATGTCGCCAATATGAAACAGATATACGTAAAGCAGGCGGTATTGACTTGCAACTGCTGGGAATAGGTAGAAATGGCCACATCGGCTTTAACGAACCAGATTTGAAATTTGAAGCAAGTACCCACTTAGTATCACTGGATGAAGATACGATTAAAGCCAATGCTCGTTTCTTTTCTAGTGAAGCAGAAGTTCCTAAAGAAGCCATTTCAATGGGGATTAAAACCATAATGCATGCTAAGAAAATAGTGCTGCTTGCGAGTGGCAAGGAAAAGGCAAGTACAATTTATCAAATGGTATACGGGGACATTCACCCAGAACTGCCAGCCTCAGTACTTCAAATTCACCCAGATGTAACGGTTATTATAGATGAAGCTGCTGCCAGCGAATTACTTGCTCAGACGCCATCGGATGAGAATTATATCCACATTGAATAGAAATGGAGACTTTAACATGCAAAAGGGAATAGGTGCATCACCGGGCATCGCTATTGGCATGGCAAGAGTTATAAAAAAAGCAGCCTTGACAATAGACCAGAAACCTTTGGGGCCGCAAACAGAAGAATTAGAACGCTTACAAACGGCAATTACCACTGCAACGAATGAATTAAAAACGACTATTGAAAAAACAAAACTCAGTTTAGGCGCAAGTGAGGCGATGATTTTCGAAGCCCACCTCATGATGCTACAAGATCCTGAATTTTTAAGTCGAATCCAGGCCCAAATAAAAGCGGGCGATTCTGCCCCATATGCTGTAAAAATAATTTCGGATGAATTCATAGCTATGTTTTCAGCCATTGAAGATGAGTACTTGAGAGCAAGAGCGGCAGATTTAAAAGATGTTTCTGAAAGACTGCTGCGTAAGCTACTCGGGATTAAGGATGTAGATTTATCTGAAAAGGGCATTATACTCTTAGCGGAGGACTTGAGCCCATCGGACACCGCTAAAATTGATAGAGATAAAGTATATGGCTTTGTCACTGAAATAGGTGGACCAACTTCCCATTCAGCCATTATGGCTAGAACGATTGGCATACCTGCCATCGTTGGGATAGGTCACACTTTGTCTAACATTCAAAACGATGATTTAATAGCGATAGATGGCGAAACTGGTGAATTATATGTGAACCCAAGCGAAGTAGTCGTAAAAGAGCTCAAAGAAAAAATGAAAGCCCTTCAGGCAAAACGCGCGGCCTTAGAGACTTTAAAAGGTCAGTCTAGTGTTACTTTAGATGGACATAAAGTTGAGATTGCTTGTAATATAGGCGGTGTTAAAGATTTGGTCCATGTTACGGAAAATGATGGCGAAGGCATTGGTCTTTTCCGCAGTGAGTTCCTCTATATGGACAGAAGTAACTTGCCGAGTGAAAAGGAGCAATTTGAAGCTTATAAAGCAGTTTTAGTAGGCATGGGCGATAAACCTGTTGTCATTAGAACCTTAGACGTAGGTGGCGATAAAAACCTGCCTTATTTGAATATACCGAAAGAAGAAAATCCATTCTTAGGGTTCAGAGCCATTCGCTATTGTCTTAAAAATGAAGGCGTATTCAAGACGCAAATTCGTGCCCTTCTTAGAGCTGGCTGTTATGGCAACTTAAGAATCATGCTGCCTATGATTTCGGGGGTCACAGAAGTACGTGCTGCAAAAGCTATTATTGAAACTTGCAAGGAAGAACTCACGCAAGAGAATATACCTTTTAGCAGTACTTATCAACTTGGTATTATGATAGAAATTCCAGCCGCAGCTGTCATTGCGGATCTTCTAGCAAAAGAAGTTGACTTCTTTAGCATAGGTACTAATGACTTGATTCAATATACAGTAGCCGTTGACCGAATGAACCAAGATATAGCTGAGCTTTATACGCCTTATCACCCAGCTGTGTTAAGACTTATTTATCAAGTGATTCAAGCTGGCAAGCAGGCTGGTATATGGGTTGGCATGTGTGGAGAAGCCGCAGGCAATCCAAATATGATTCCTATCTTGCTAGGTATGGGCCTAGAAGAATTCAGTATGAACCCTTCTAAGGTACTCGTTGCTAGAGCGCTTGTCCAAAAGCTTTCGCTTAAAACTTTAGAGCCTCACATCCAAAACGTGTTGCATTTGCCTGACCCCCAGGCAGTTGAACAATATATTAAAGAACATCTCTCATAGCAGAGGAGCAGCGACAATTGTGTCGCTGCTCTTTTGGTGCGCCCAGCATGGGCGCACTCTAGTCGGTGCAAGTCCGATACGGAGGCTGGTAG
>JBGSUZ010000635.1:0-7095 GCA_041753235.1 Acidaminobacteraceae bacterium | reverse complement strand
GTTGCGCCAGAGGATGATACGCTTATCTTTAAGAAGAATTACTTTGATGAATCCTGGTATTCGGTTTCTCTGGATGGGGGTATTTTTTCTTTGGCAGATCGCAAAATGTCAACGTATGTAAATGCCTTGGCAAAGGCAGGTTTTTTTATAGAAGAGTTAATTGAGCATTCAGACGAAGAAATAATTCAAATGAAAAACAGCAAATTTGCTCAGAAAGCTAAAATGCTCCCTGTAACCTTTGTTATTAAGGCAAGAAAACTGTAATATTGTATGTGTGGTAAAATAGCATTTAGCAACTAAATCAGCTTTATATGAAAGTACAGGTGTCCCTTGAGTAAATATAATTACGTGAGACTAATAAAAAATCCGACATACGACATGCTAAGCCCTATCATTCATGCGGCTTTTCAGACCGTCCATGATCAGCTTGAACTGGGTAGCTTTATACACAGTGGTGTTCATTTTTCTAAAGCAGATTTTGAATCGCTTGGGGACAAAGGCGCCATATGGCTTGGGGCTTACGATGAGGATGAACTGATTGGCTGTGTCGCAGTGACTTTAGTCAGCCCAGTTCGGGCTAGACTGCATAAGTTAGCGGTGTTACCGAGTAAAAGAGGCACAGGACTGGGCAGTTTTTTGGTACTCCACGCAGAACGGGAAGCCTTTGCTAGAGGTGCTAGAAAAATGGAACTGGTCTGCATTGCCAATGACACGGAATTAGTAGACTTTTACACTCAGCAGCGCTATAAGTTACTAAAGGAAAAGCAGCACCGACAGACGGTGTGGCGCATTGCATTTATGGAAAAGAGAATGACACACTTGGTCGATCAAGTAGGGGATAGTGTTCATGCGTACCTACTTTCGGCTAAAGCTCCTAAAATGCTTGAAAATCAAACGTTTGAGGTTGTTCTGGTGTATCATCCGGACGAAATTGATAAACCATCCAATACGGGACATGTTATTCAGCGGAGTTTACCGGAGCATACGAATGAAATCATTTGGCACCGTCATACCGTTGAGGCGCAAGTTGCTGAGCTGAGTGCGGACTATGAAACGGTTTTACTTTACCCATCAGAAGATGCGGTGCCCCTAGAACAATATTGTAATAACCGTGGGATTAATGAAAAGCCCATTCGGCTGGTAGTCATAGACGGCACTTGGCAGCAGGCACAGAAAATGCTGCTTCAAAGTCCAGCACTTAAGGCACTGCAAAATGTAAAACTGGTCAACCTGCCTAAAAGTCAGTATGATCTGCGGAAGAATCAAAAGCCTATGGGCTTATGTACTTTAGAGTCTGTGGCGGAAGCATTGTTGGAGATGGGGTATTCAGAGGCAAGAGCGCATCTCATGAATACGTTTTCTGAGTGGTTGACTGTTGGTTATAATCGGTATAAAGGATAGTTTTCATACGTCTAAGCTTATCCGTCAAAAGCGTCACAAAAAGATTTTTTTAGTAGTTAGAGGGTATAATAATAAGGGTATGCTATTTCAATAGCTTGAGCCACTAGATGTTTTGATAACATTTAGTGGCTTTGTATTTAGGAAGGGTGAGTTATATGAGAAAGTGGCGTTTAACAAGCATTTTACTATTTGTAGCGATTATGGTAGGGTGTACACTTGGGTTTTCATCCGCAGAGGGTGGGAAAATCTTGACGATTTATAATAATGGTAAGATTATTGAATTTGATACTCAGCCAGTTATTGTTGATGGTCGGACTATGGTGCCACTAAGAACTATATTTGAAACTTTTGGGATGAAAGTAAGCTGGGATGGGGACCTTCAGAAGATTACTGCGTCGAAACAGGAAATTGAAATTGTTCTTTACATTGGTTCGGATAAGGCTACTGTGAATGGGAAGAACGTTAACCTAGATGCCCAGCCGTTCCTAATAGACAATATAACCATGGTACCCTTAAGGTTTATTGCTGAAAGCACTGGTGCAAATGTGGCGTGGGATAGCAATCTATATTCGGTAATTATTACGAATAAAAATATAGATGGATTGGACAAATCTGCGTTGACTTACAAAATCGTAGATACACTTCAAACAAAGCTTTATTCTGATAAAAAAATTCTCAGCAGTGTTAATGTCGGAGATGATTTTTACGGACAAGATGGTAATTATAAAGGTTTTCAACCTAGCTATAAGGATAACAAGGATGGAACGGTCACTGATAATGTAACGGGCTTAATGTGGCAGAAAACTATGGCGAAAAAGATGACCTACGATGAAGCTGTAGCATATGCAAATGCTAGTAAGCTTGGTGGTTATGACGATTGGCGGGTTTCTTCAATTAAAGAATTATTTTCATTGATTATATTCACAGGAGAATCTTTTGGTGAAAAAGCGAAGGTGCTTTTTATTAATACCGATTATTTTAATCAGCCGTTAGGTGATACGAGCATTGGAGAGCGGGAGATAGACGCTCAGGTGTGGTCAAGCACAAAATATGTCGGGAAGACGGTTGAGGGTAATGATACAGTATTTGGTGTGAATTATATTGATGGACGTATTAAAGGTTACCCACTTGCAATTTTAAATTCTAGAACAATCAAAAAAGGGTATTTTAGATTAGTCAGAGGCAATGAAAATTATGGGAAAAATATCTTTATGGATAATGGAGATGGCACTATCAGTGATTTAGCAACAGGACTGATGTGGCAAAAGGCCGATGATGGGAAAACAAGAGACTGGAAGGACGCTCTGAAATATGCTGAAAGTCTTAAGCTGGCAGGCCATGACGACTGGCGACTTCCTAATGCCAAAGAGCTTCAGAGTATCGTGGATTATACTAAAAGCATACAGACTACAGGAACCGCTGCAATAGACAGCGTATTCATACTGACATCTATTACCGATCCGAATGGTCATTTAAACTATGGTTACTATTGGAGCGGCACAACACATCAGGATGGTAGTAACATTTCAGATAGCGCTGTTTACGTTGCTTTTGGAGAAGCGCAGGGTAAAATGTTTGGGAAGGTACTTGATGTCCACGGTGCAGGAGCTGTTAGAAGTGATCCTAAGTCAGGTAATCCTTCGGATTATCCTGAATATTTTGGGCCACAAGGCGATTTAAGGTATGGTTATAATTTCACGCTTGCAGTAAGGTCAATCAATTAATATTTTAGTGGGATGTACTATTTAAAAGTGAGGTGATGTCATGAGTCAAAAAATAATTATGTTCTATAAAAATAATAAAATATGGATTTATTTAAGTGGATATGTTTTACTCGCTTTATTTTTATCGACTATTATTATTTTGATAGACAACAGAACATTGCCAATTCAACATTACATTCCAGCCATATTATTTACTAAAATAGAACTGGCAAAAGAAATCTTGATAATGCTGGCTGGCGTTTTGCTGACAATTACGACATTTACCTTTTCTACTATTTTGATTGTGTTGACTATGTACTCATCTCAATTTTCTCCCCGTGTTGTGGAAAATTTTTTGACGAATAAAATCACTATGAAAGTTTTGGGAATCTATACAGGTGGTTTCTTTTACTGTATCACTACTCTGTTGTTTATGAGAAATGTAGAACTCAACTACTTTGTGATTTCTGGAACAGTTGCTGTAATTTATTCAATACTTTGCATTATGTACTTCATTGTTTTTGTGTACACAGTGTCGTTATTAATACAAGCCAATAAGTTGATTGAAAGATTATATAATGAATCAAATCAAACCATTGAGAATATGATTTCATTCTTAAAAGACAAGGAACGAGTCAGCGAGTACAATTTTGATCAGAGTGAATCGAAAATTGAGTTATATTCTAATAAAAGTGGTTACTTAGATTTAATAGACTTAAATTTGATTTGGAACTTAATAAAAGACTTAGATTGCAAAATATTTATTGATTTGAGTATTGGAGATTATATATCTGAAAAGCAAATAATTGGAACTTTGTATAACGCTCAAGGTAAAACGGATGAGGGTTTCATCAACCAAGTATCAAATTGTTTCTCTATAGGTGATGAAAGATATGAAAATAACGATTATAAATTTTCTCTGCAGAAAATCATTGAAATATCGTTGAGAGCTATTTCTAGTGGAATCAATGATCCTTACACGACAATTCGCTGCATAAGGATGCTTGGAGTACTGCTGAGTAAATTAGCGGGAATTGATGGTCGCTTTACCATCATACAATCGGAGGAATCGAAGTCAGAAATAGTTTATGGAAGTTTGGATTTTTGCAAAGTTATTTATTACACATTTTACCAAATTGTTCATTACGGCAAAGCGGATATATCAATAGTCTTAGCGTTATTTGAGGCACTGGAAATCATCCGTAGAAAAGCTTCCTTAGATAATCGGGTTGTTGTGAAAGAATTTGCTGAGTATGTATATTCCAATTGTATATCTCAATATGATCATAAAATGGACATCGATTTGATAAAAGAAAAAATGGACAATTTGTAGGAGGTAACTTGACTATTATACGACTGCATTGGTGTTTTATAGAAGGACGTAGTTGATACCATTTTGTGATGTTTAACGAATTGTTAATCAGGTATACTCATGTTATTCGAATAAAAAAAGAACATAAGGAGAATGCCATGAATAGCCAAAAAAAATTGCAAAATATATCATTTCAATCAAACCTCCTCAATGAATGTCAACAGTTAAAAATCTTTGGTGGAAAGCCTCTTACAGGTGAAGTTAAACCAGATGGTGCAAAAAACTCTAGCCTCTATGCACTAATAGCCTCTGTGTATATAAAAGAGGGGTTCATGACATTCGATAATGTTCCCAAAATTACTGATATACATATGACCCTTGAAACGCTTAGAGAAATAGGGATGCAGTATAAATTCGTTGAGAATTCTATAAAAATATTTGGGACTGTAAAGCATACTAGCGTATCTGATGAGTATGCCTCTAAAATACGTTCGTCTGTAGCTTTCTTAGGTGCATTGCTATCCCAATATGGCAGTGTCTCGGTTCCGCTTCCGGGAGGAGATAAAATTGGTGATAGGCCAATTGATATTCACGTAGATGTGATTAAGGCTTTTGGTGGCACGGTTTGTTTCGAAGGTGGTTTTGTCAAAGCCACAATCGATATAGAAAATATTCAGGGTCAAAGAATTTACTTAAGATACCCAAGCGTAAGGGCGACCATCAATGCCATTTTTATGGCGGTTACAGCTAATGGTAAAACCGAGATTTTAAATGCAGCTAGAGAGCCTGAAATAGTTGATTTAATTACGCTATTATCAAAAATGGGCGCGAACATTCAAGGCGGCGGAACCAACCGTATCCTTATAAATGGTATCAGTCAGTTACATGCAGCATCTCACGAAATCATTCCCGATCGTCTTGAAGCGGGTGCGCTTATGATGTGCTTTGCTATGACTGGTGGTAAAGGTTCTGTGGTTGGCAGCATTCCCGAACACAACCAACCTTTGATACACCTTATGCAATCTGTTGGTATTGATATAAGCATTAAAGACGAAATTGTTTTCATAGATGCTTCAAAACCGAAAAGTGCTTTTCATATTGAAACACAGCCTTATCCCGGACTTGCAACCGATTTACAAGCTATTTGTACCGCGTTCTCCCTTACTTGTCCAGAGCCGTGTTCTATTAAAGATACGGTCTTTGAAGAACGTTTTGGGCATGTAGAGGAGTTAAGAAAAATGGGAGCGGCCATTGAAAAGCAGGGTAATAAAATATTTATCAGTAACAATACCAAACTAAGTGGCGCTAAAGTCGCTGGAGGCGATATTCGAAGCGTGGTGTCGCTCATTTTGGCAGCACTCACGATTAATGACACCAGCTATATTGGCGGTATTGAACACTTGCGGAGAGGGCATACACACTTTATTGATAAACTTTTGAGCTTACAAGCAGATATTGAAATTTTATAGACAAATAATAGAATTGGGGATTCTGGAAAAGTGAATCCCTAATCAAAAAAACTGTCAAACAACACAATTGAAACCGTGCTGTTTGACAGTTTTTTATTTATTCTTTAATTTCAGCAATTTCTTTTTCCCACTCTGCAATATATGCATCGAGTTCGTCTTGCATAACTGGAATGCGTGTGCCTACAGCACCACAGTGAAGGCATTTATCATTCTTAAACCCTTGATCAGGACATTTTTCTGCAACTTCTTGATCACATCCGTAGTTGCCACATTCTGAACATCTAAAAACGGGATGTTTGCATGGATGTTCATTGATGTTACCTGTACAGGTTGCTACATTTGCTTTTTCGTCTTCGGTCAGTTCCAAATGGCGTTTTTGATTCAAGTGACCGCCTCTTAACCAACGCTCATTGTTAGGGAGTACTTTGGGCATTTGAAATCCCTCCTTTGTTAGGTTTATGCCCAAATATTGTAGGTACTAAACATTCATGTAGCAGAGGTATGGTGACTTATCCTTTATAAGGCTTCAAATACCATTGAATAACCAAATGGCGGGAGCTTTAGGGTGGGTTCAGACGTAATTTCAAGCGGGTTTTCACTGTTATTAATGAGCAGTATCATTTCCTCAGTATCACATCGCTTAATTATTTTTAGGCCATTCTTGCCAAGTGGTTCTAATGTGAAGTTGCTAACATGCATAGCGGGGTGAATTTTTCTGGCAGCAATCAGCTCTTTTAGGAAGCGATAAAGAGGCTGTTCAAAAAGTAATGCTTCAAAGCGCATGCATAGGCGGTTAAACTCTGCATCTCCCTCAAAGCCCCATTCGCTGCCATAGTAAATACTTGGAGACCCAGGCATAATCATTTGAAGCAGGTAAAGTAGTTTTGCCCGCTCAACATTGCCGCTGACGATGGTCATGACTCTTTTGGTATCGTGGGAATCCATCATATTGAACATGTGTTGGACGACATGTTTGGGATAGCTTACTAAATAATCACCTAGAGATGCTATAAATGCTTTTGAATCTGTTTTGCATTTGACGTGTTCTTTGTCTCCAATGTAAGACCAGAGAACGTTCATCAGTTCATAGTTCATAACGGCGTCAAATTGATCGCCTGTAAGCCAAGGGTAGGAATTATCCCAGTTTTCGCCCACAATATAGGCTTCTGAGTTGAGTGTTTTAACGGCTGTTCTAAACATACGCCAGAAG
>JBGSUZ010000634.1:0-2506 GCA_041753235.1 Acidaminobacteraceae bacterium | reverse complement strand
GTTTTCATAAATTACCTCCCAGTACAGCGAAGACCGTCAAGTAGTCCATGCGCAGCCAATAGCTCAGAACCGCCGCAAATGCCTGCAATTTTTCCACCGTGGTCTGCCACATTCTGAATAAAAGCTTTTAGCTCAGCGTTTTCAAACATGCTGCTGGAATTACCCCCAGGAATGAGCAATAGGTCAATTTCAGTAGGTTCTAATTCGGTAATGGTTTTATCCACGCAAAATAATTGCAGTTCTTCACTCCTGTAAGGTCTTTTTTCTAAAGCGGTCGTAACGACTTCATGATTTTTATGTAGCAGAAGCAAAGTCAGTACAATTTCAAATTCGGCAAAATTATCATAGTAAAAGATGGCTGTTTTAAATTTTTTATCCATTATAATCACCTCAAGTTTAGTATACTATATATAAATAAAAACTTATATGAAAGGGTGAGTATTTTGTCCACTACCCATAAGCAATTAGAAAACAATATTTTTATAAACGATTCAGACCCTTGGGTTGCCTATAGGGCCTTGATAGACTTAGAAGGTTTGTCACTTAATGACCCCAGTGTTTTAGCGGCTAAGCAACGTTTGTTGACACATCCGTTAATATTAGGGTTATTAGAAGAGATGCGGCAGTGGCCTGGCGTAGTAATTAGCAGTCATAAAAGCGCTGGGCAACTGTATCATAAACTTGAGTTTCTAGCAGAACTAGGTTTAACTGTGGCAGATGAACCTCTGTCAGAGGTCGTTAATAAAATTAAAGCAAATCAATCAGAAGAAGGGCTTTATGAGCTACCTATCAATATTCCTGAGCACTTTGGTGGGTCAGGACAAACGATTTGGGCGTGGGCACTATGCGATGCCCCTCTGCTTTTATATGCAGTAGCACGTATGACAGATGCAAATGACCCTCACATTAAGCAAGGCGTGCATTACTTGAAAGGACTTTGTCGAGACAATGGCTGGCCTTGTTCAGTTTCAAAGGCTCATGGTTCTTTTAGAGGGCCGGGTAGGAAAGCTGACCCTTGTCCGTATGCAACTTTGATTATGCTTAAACTATTAGCGCTATACGAAGCGGAAAAGGCATCGCCAGAAGTTCAGTCGGGCATTGAGAGTTTGCTTACTCAGTGGGAAAATAGTCGCGAAAGTCACCCCTATATGTTTTACATGGGCAAAGATTTTAGAAAGCTCAAAGCACCGTTTATATGGTATGACATTGTCCATGTGCTAGATGTGTTGTCACATTATGAGTTTGCGCTTAGTGACCCGCGCTTTGCAGACATGCTCAGTGTAGTCACACAAAAAGCGAGAGAAGATGGCCTCTATGTGCCAGAATCTGTATGGACAGCTTGGAAGGGCTGGGAGTTTGCGCAAAAGAAGGAACCGTCCATGTGGTTGACATTTTTGATTTGTAGGATTGAGAAGCGTATGAGTGAGCGGTAGATACCCCCTAGAATGCTTGTAAAGTAAGCATTCTAGGGGTTCATTTTTTGTTGTAAGGAAAATTGTATATTTGGGGTTTTAATAAACACAGATTGAAAAAAAATAATTGATAAAATGTAATAATGTGTTAACGTTAAGGGGTAATACACTATCTCTACGAACTCTTCATACAAAAGAATAATAGGAGGCGTTACGATGTTATTATTGAAAGCAAACTCAGAAACAGTAAAAGAATTTCCAAAAGAATTGGTGTCTAGGTGTATGGCAAATCAAAATGGTATTGCAAGAACGTTACAAAAGGATTGTGTTGAGAGTGCCGTACAAAATGGAGGACTTACTTCCACTTCTGTCGCTAATGAAGTAGTTCCAAAACCTACGTTGTTTGAAATGTCTGATCCTCAGCAAGGTGTTTTGTATGACACGTTTGACATTCGAGCATTTCAAATGGATCCTACGTTGAAAAACGGAAACCTTAATACATATGTTTCATTAACAACTCCTGCTTCAAAAATTACACTAAGCGCAGATATTATTCATGTTCAAGATCAAAAAATATTAGATGTTATTCCAGAAATAGCAGTAGTAAATAACAGTTACTTAGAACTTAACCAAGCATTTGGTCTTGATTCTTCACTCGATGGGACAGATTTAGCCGCATTGGTATATGCTAATTGGACTAATACGGATGGAACCATCGAACAACTTTCTATGCTCTACCAATTGAATCATGGTGATGAAAGACTAAAATATCAACATCAAAGACCATCAACTGCGGATCATGGCGTCGTAATTGGGACGCCGCTTAATATGACATACAATGAAGACATTAAAGCAGACGTGAATGGCGATCATATTGTAGTTTCACTATACAGAAAACCTGACGACATGTCGGATGTTAATTATGTTTGTGGATTTGGACTTAAAGGCAATAATGTTTCTGCCATTCTAACCTGACCAAATTATGCCGTTCTGCGTTGTCCCTGATTTGATGGGTATACTGTCCACAAGATTCCAGAGAAAGGAAAAGGACGTATAGGCATCTCTAAACCGGGAAGTTTTGATTGATGACCTAT
>JBGSUZ010000633.1:0-3300 GCA_041753235.1 Acidaminobacteraceae bacterium | reverse complement strand
AATAATTATAACTCACCAGAACTGGCTCTTCGAGCCAGTTCTAAACATTTATAGAATAAAAAATGACCTGCGACAAATCAAATTTGATTTGCTACAGGTCATTTTTTATTTGGGGGCTATTTTGCAACAGCCCCTTTTTATTGTTGTTTATTTTTATATTATGAGTTTTGGGGGTATATATTGTTCATACAATTTATTTAGCACTGTGAAAGGAGTAATTATATGCAAGAAACAGATGTGAACTTAAGTATCTTATTAAAAACCAATGCACTTTTAAAGTATATTACTCAATTAGACTATGTGAAAAAAATGATATTGGATGTAAATGAACAGACTGCTATGATTAGCCGTGTAACTGCAAGAGGGGAAGAAATCAGCGTAGCCGCACTGGACATATCTAATTATATAAACACTACCTACAATACCACTTTAAAAAGTATTAACGACATACAAACGACCATAAGCGAAATTCAAATTTGCTTTGAACTTTTTAGCACTTCACTAGAACAAACGCATTTGTTAGCCCTTAACGCATCAGTAGAGGCTGCAAGAGCAGGACAATATGGCAGGGGCTTTTCTGTAGTAGCAGAAGAGATTAAATCGCTTGCAGAGAATACTAGAAAGCAAAGTGATCATATTAAAGATACCGTTACAGCGCTCAACCAGAGGGTGAAGAAGGCAAGTTCTAACTTAGAGCAAGCAACGGATAGTTTCAGTAAGACAAGTGTGGTTATGGATGGGAGTACCCAAGCCCTTCAAAATATGAGTTCAGAAATGGTAACCATCACAGAGAATTTTTCCAATATCTCTACAAGCGTCAAGGAACAATCAGCCGCCACCAACAGTATTGCAATGGAACTTGGTGTGATTAATGAGAAAGCTTGTATTCTTAAAGAGGAAACCATAAAAACAGGCAAGGCATTTAATGACATATCCAAGTATATGGACGAAGTGCGTCTATTTTCCTATCAACATATAGCCAATCTAGACGATGATGCCCGCATTCGCATCGTCATTACCGACCATCTCATTTGGAGGTGGCGTATTTATAACATGCTCTTAGGCTATGAAGCTTTAACTGAGGAAAGCGTTGGCACTCACCATACCTGTAGACTAGGTAAGTGGCTAGATTCAGTGGAAACGACAGATTCAGAGGTTCAACGGGTCATTCGTCAAATTAATAACCCGCACTCTAAATTACACAGTTATGCTAAAGAAGCTATTGGTATTTATAATAGTGGGGATGTAATTAAAGCAGAAGCTTACCTGTCAAAACTAGAAGAGACTTCTGGTGAGGTTATTGAACTGTTAAAAGCACTGTGGCGCGCTATGAAAGCAGCTTAGTGGTATTATAGAAATATGAAGCCATAAAGGATATGTTATAATAAAAGCTCCAAATAAATAATCTGTGAGGCTATTATGAAAATTACCATCATCAGTGTAGGACGCATTAAAGAAAAATTTTATACAGACGCGATTGCCGAATATGCGAAGCGGCTGACAAAATACTGTAAGCTAGAACAAATAGAAGTGCCGGACGAAAAAGCGCCAGAGAATTTAAGCGATAAAGAAGCCCTTCAAATTAAGGACAAGGAAGGCGATAGAATCCTTGCCAAGGTACCGGACGGTGCGTATGTGATTTGTCTAGCCATTGAAGGCAAGAACCTTTCAAGCGAGGAATTGGCAGACAAAATTGGACAGCTAGGCGTAAATGGGGACAGTCATATTGTCTTTATTATTGGCGGTTCACTGGGACTTTCAACGAAGGTACTTAGCCGTGCAGATTTTAAACTGTCTTTTAGTCGTATGACTTTCCCACATCAACTTATGAAGGTGGTGTTGGTGGAGCAGGTTTATAGGGCGTATAGGATTAATATGAATCATGCGTATCATAAGTAGTAGCGTGAAATCGAATGCGGAAAATGGATATATTGAAAATGTATTCATTTTCCGCATTATTTGAGTAAAAATTCAGCTTTCTAAACAAAAAAATGTTTTGTTTAAGCTTTTTATGTAAAATAAAATACTGAATAACATGTATATATAACAAAAAGTTGTTTTATGATTAATTAATAGTATACTTATTAGTGAGGTGATATGTATGTTATTAAGTTACCATTTTAAGAACTTTCTTTCCTTTTATGATTGGGTTCATTTTGAAATGATTCCGCCCGCTTCAGTGGTAAAAAAAAGGTTTTCTGATAACTATAGGACAATAGAGAAATGTGATATTCTCAAGACTTCAATCATTTTTGGTGAAAATGCTGGTGGGAAAAGTAATTTCATAAACAGTATTGGATACTTGAAAAGTTTCTTTGAAAAGAATGATGTAGTTCGTAGTTATAGAAACACTATTAACAATAGGTGTAATAGTGAGTTAAATGATGGGAACTGCAATACTTCACAAGAATTTGAATTAAGTGCCATAATTAACAGTCAGATTTATTTGTATACCTTGAAAATTGATCATTTGGGAATAGTAAAAGAAGAATTGAGTTGCAAAACAAATACTAAGCAAGAGTATAAGTCCATTTTTAGTGCAACACGGTTAGAAATTGATGAAGCAAATGAAAAAAAATTGACTCATTTATTGGTTGCCAAAAAGAGCAATAAGAACAGTGAATTTGAGTCTAAAGGAATAGGTCTATTCATAACAAAATTTGCAATCATTGGAGATAAAGAAGTTCTTCCTTTTTATGAATGGGTTCTAAATAAATTAACTCCGGTTTCCTATGACTTAAACTATAGTATTGTTAAGGAATTCAGGCAAGAAGATGAAGATTTTCGAATATTTCAAGATTCTAGATTCCTAGAAATATTTAGACTTGTAGATAGTAGCATTGAGAGAATTGAAATAGATTTAGACAAACCCTATAGAAAAAGTAAAGTCGTTAGAAAACGATATGATGGCTCAGAATTTGAAGTGGAAATTGAAAGAGATTCATCTGGTGTAAAAGAATTTTTTGCATGGGCGATTCAAATTTATGGTGTAATTTATGAGAATAAAACTGTATTTGCAGATGAAATGGACAAAGTGCTCAATCCTGTACTTTCAGATAGAGTAATTTCTTATATTAATGGTAGTGATCATGAAGGGCAATTTATTTTTACGACACACAATATTTATCATATGAGTTTAAAAAAGCATATGAAAGAGCAATTAAACATTGTAACTAAAGAGCGCGAGAATTTGGATTCAGTGTTATACTCAATCGCTGATTTCCAAGATATTAGATATGATACACCCAATATTTATGAATTGTATATGCGAGGTGTCTTTGGAGGGACTGCGTATGAGTA
>JBGSUZ010000632.1:0-7857 GCA_041753235.1 Acidaminobacteraceae bacterium | reverse complement strand
CTAGAACTTTCAGGGCTATATGGAATTAGTATTAATGAAATTTTAGAAGCAAAAACAACTTATACTATAAAAAATATTGAGGAACTACCCTGCCTAAAACCAGAACAGATTCGAGAAGGCCTTAAATCATTTTCGTTGGTGGAATTAGCGGTAGCCTCAAAAGGTGTCTCACCAACAGTCAATGCGTTATTAGAAGCCGCTTTTCCCGAAATAGACTTTAAAGAAGCACGGGATACCATTGGGCGTGTTGCCATTGCTGAAATAGAGGCTGTTCACGCGCGCATGGTCGCGGCAGTCAATCATTAACCCTCGCGCTCATACCCAATCCCAGCCTTCCGCGCCTGCGCACAAAGTTGTGGCGTTTGCACTTTATAGGTCTTTCCGTCCTTTATAAACGTAGAACCTAACTGCCGAAACTCAAAACTAATGTTCCTTCGGACACATTGCTCCCGCACGTCCAGCACCCAGTCATAGTCAAGCGGGTGCAAGTCTTTTCCAGATTCGCCACCAACGACAACCTGTTCGATAGATTCGTCAAGGTAATCTTCAATGTGAATGCGTTCAAGCATAGGCTGCAGAATGATCAGTTTATGCCTGAGAGGCGCGGCTTTGAGGTAAGGGATGCGTTCATCGGCTCGAGCTTGGTTTTCTATAGAAACGCCTACAGTGACGTGGTGGAAAGCATCGGCAAAGTCATTAGGAAGACCAACGCTAAAGCGTTCAATGCGCTTTGTCAGAAATAAAAAAGTGAGGTCGCTTCGCGTGCGAATCATGTCCCAAACTTCAGCGCGCCAAGGGTCGGCCTCTTCTACTAAAAAATCACTATTAAAGCAGATGAACACCGTTTGTCCGCTTTTAATTTTATAGTCGCCTTTTTTATTTTTTTCAATGGGCTTGTAAAAGTCATCTGTTTTATAGACGAGGTCAGTGTCTATACCTTTACGGGCATCAGCACGGTGTATGTAGCAGTTTTCACAGCCTTCACTTTTTTTATGACAGCCCTTCCATGGATTCCAAATAGACATCGTATAGTCCTCTATGCGTTAAGCTCTGCTAGCAGCTTTTCAAGGTCTAAACCGTGAATGTCTGCTGCTAATGAGAGCGGTTCGCTTTGTGAAGACGGGCAGCCTAGGCAGCCCATGCCGTTGCGCATTAAAATGTCTGCGGCATTTGGGTGTACTTTGAGAATTTCTGCAATAATCGTATCTTTTGTAATCATAGTCATTTCCTCCATCAGGATGGGTTAAAGGTTTAATTGATAGTATTGAACGCCATTTTGCGGTGTTCTAGCGTAACGTATTCCGCCAAGTGCCTTTAGAAAGGCGTCGTTAAAGCTGTCTCTGAGCAGATAGTGGTGCTCGGGATTACCCTCTACAGTTTGCCAGAAGCCTTGATGAAGGCAACGCTCTGCTTTCCACTGAAAGAGCTCTGGTTCGTTTATTGTAATGGCGCCGGCTTGGTCGCAGGGCATGCCTTCTAAAATATAATTATGGAGCAGCTTGTGTGCACCTTGAAGTGTGCCGTCCCAAGCATTTGTTTCTTTTAAGTGAGCGGCGGCTTGTACGGCATACCCTTCAAAGACTGTCGTTAATTCATGCATTACAGCTGGGCCGTGTTGGGTGTGAAGTTCAGTGATTTTGCCTGCAAACCGTGTTTCAACTGCGCCAATTCTCTGCTGTAGCCAACCGTGAATATTGCTTTGGTCAATAACGTCTTCAAGCTGTTCGTCTGGGTTAGGTGTGCCGTAGCGCTCGTCCCATTTTGCCAGTCCGCTGACGTCAATTCCCTTGTCGTTCAAACGTTTCATAGACGTTATTTCAATGCGCTCAAGCAGTGCAATTTTATCATGCAGCCAGTAGTGGATTGGTCCTAAAAATTTACTCATATATACCTCCTGTTGTCTGTTTAAGCTCGAACCTTGTAAGTACTTCACTTTTGAAGACCTCTAGCCCGATGCGGTTAATTGTATCTCCAAGTTTTTCGCCCATAGGGGCCTTTTCGCAATAGTATTCATAAATGGATTCGACCATTGTAAAAGCCTCGTCCGTCGTTAATTTATCTGCTATGCGGTCTGACAGTCTTGGGTGGTAGCCTGCGCTGCCGCCCGCCATGACAATGAAGCCAGACTCATCGGCTAGAACGCCTATATCTTTCGAATGGACGCTGGTACAGCCATTGAGACAGCCAATCACACCTATTTTAGTCCGGTTCGGTGCAGGTGCAGCGTAGAAGCGCTTTTCAAGCCTCATACCCAGTCCTAAGGAATTTTGGCGACTGCGTTTGCAAATCTCACCGGGGCAAATTTCAACATTTTTAACGGAGTACTGACTTTTGACTGCGGGTTCCATGCCTAGTGCTTCGTAGGCTTTTGGCACATCTTCTTCCTTGAGGCCAATTAGCATAATCCTTTGACCTGAGGTGAGCTTTATAGAACAGTTAAATTCTCTTGCAACTTTAGCGA
Organism: Acidaminobacteraceae bacterium; assembly: GCA_041753235.1. GTDB lineage: Bacteria > Bacillota > Clostridia > Peptostreptococcales > Acidaminobacteraceae > JBGSUZ01. The sequence continues at coordinate 5,396 of JBGSUZ010000632.1, read as the reverse complement.
ATAGTTCAAGCTTAGTCGCGCTTACAAAGCCACCGGGTATTCTCGGGGTGATGCTATAAACACGTTTACCATTTTTTATTTTTTGAAGGTTGCCGTATGCCGGTTGTGCCATATGAATCCTCCTAATCGTCTTAGACGCTTGTATTAGTCCCAGTAGCGGAGCTAATGGTGTTTCAAAGGGCTCGATGCCCAGAGATACATTCTTTTTGCGGAGGCAATTGTTTGTTTTGCCTGTGCTCTTAGTTTATGCCCTGAATCTTATGGACTAATCATACCCGATTAAATTACTTGGGTATGTAACCTACGTTACCAGTTCCATAAAAGTCTAAACTTTTTTAGACTTTCTCTAACCTGTACTTAACCCATCCGCAACTTAAGCTTAACTTAAATGGGTTACACTGTATACAAATTGGAGGAAGTCACATGCAAAATAGTTGCCTAGATATTAAACAAATCATAGATGAAAAGTGGATTAGAACCGTGTATCAACCAATCATTCAACTCTCGGATGCCGTAATTATTGGCTATGAGGCACTGAGCCGCGGGCCGGAGGGGACGCCTTATGAAAGCCCGCTGGCGCTCATTGAATTGGCAGAAGGTTGCGAAATGACTTGGGACCTTGACTGGGCGTTTAGAAGTCTTGCCATTGAAAGAGTTGCTGAGCTTGAACAGGACCAACTTCTGTTTATTAATGTAGACCCTAAAATTATATATGACAAGGCCCATTCTGTGGGGATGACCCGAGAGGTGCTCGACGAAATGGAGCTTTCCGCAGACAATATTATTTTTGAAATTACTGAGCGCAGTGCCATAGATGACTACGAGGGCTTTAACCGTATTTTAAAAAATTACATTGAGCAAGGCTTTAAAATCGCTATAGACGATGCAGGTGCTGGCTTCTCTGGCATGAATAGGATTATAGAGACAAGGCCACAATTTATTAAATTAGACATGGTGATGGTTCGTGGTGTAGACAAAGACAGCTTCAAACAAGCTATTGTCAAAAGTTTTGTACAGTTGAGCCAGAATACTAATATCAAGTTAGTGGCGGAAGGTATTGAAACCAAAGAAGAACTCAAAATGTTGATACGTTTAGGGGTTTATGCGGGTCAAGGCTATTATTTACAAAAGCCGTCCCCGAAGCTTTTAACCTTGCCACATGACAAGAAAAGTGAAATTATTAAGTTTAATCAACTGCTGGCAGGGTCATCGGACTATAGTAGTCATTACCTTTACGTGGGAGCGGTTGCAGAGCCTGTTCGCAGTGTTCATGTGAATATGAAATGTAAAGAGGTAGAGCGGTTTTTTAAAGAACAACTGACAGAGGCTGTTTGTGTTTTAGACAAGCACTTTGTGCAGGGGCTGGTGACGCGCAATGCTTTTAACCAAGCGCTGTCTGGGCCAAATGGGCATGCGGTTTATTCTAATAGGGAAATAGCACTTATAATGGATGCGTGTCCGCTGACGGTGGACTATTACACGCCAGTGCATATGGTGGCGGAAATGGCAATTAATCGTGGGCAAGATCAGGTTTATGACCCGATTGTGGTGAAAAAAGGTTCTTACTATTACGGCTTGGTTTCTGTGAAAAATTTGCTCCAGTCTTCCATCGCCTATGAAAGGGACTACGCAAGGGAACTCAACCCACTGACGAAGCTACCTGGTAACATGATTATAAACCGTGTTCTAAATGATGTGCTAGTCTACGAAGGTTCTTATGCGGTGCTGTATTTTGACTTAGATAATTTTAAGGCATATAACGATGTTTATGGGTTTGACAATGGGGACAAGATTATTAAAATGACGTCTAAGCTGATTCTAGAGCACATAAAGGGGAAGGATGCACTCAATAGCTTTGTAGGGCATATTGGGGGCGATGACTTTGTGGCAGTCATGGAAATCAAGTCACAAGAACAGCTGCAAGAGGTCGTTCAGGAAATTCTTGAGGTATTTGATAGGGAAATTGTTGACTATTATAATGAGCGCGACCAGAAACTAGGGCATATTCAAACAGAGGACAGGCGGGGCAACAATGCACAGTTTCCGCTGATGAGTCTTTCTGTGGCGGGTTTGGTGGGTGCACTGAGACAATTGGGGAGCACAGACAAGCTTGGAAAAATGATGGCGGACATTAAAAAATCTGCGAAAAGAAGGCAGGGGAGCTATTTTGAGATGGTAGACATAGCTGGGGTACAAAGTTCATATAAAGTGAGTTAAGGGGGGCACAATTTAGATTGTGTCTTTTTTATATGCTATATCGATACAATTTAATAAAATTGTGCTGGATTTATTTTTGAATTGTATCTATAATCTGCATTAGAGAGATACAATAATTCACTTAAGAATACATAAGGAGTGTTGACGATGAATGAAAGATACGAATTGAACGCAAATTTAGCACAAATGTTAAAAGGCGGCGTTATTATGGATGTTACAACGCCTGAAGAAGCAATCATTGCTCAGGAAGCTGGTGCATGTGCGGTTATGGCCCTTGAAAGAGTGCCGGCAGATATTCGTAAAGACGGCGGTGTGGCGAGAGCTTCTGACCCTCAAATGGTCAAGCGTATTCAAGCGGCGGTGTCTATTCCAGTTATGGCAAAGGTTAGAATTGGCCATTTCGTAGAAGCACAAATTCTTGAAGCGATTAAAGTAGACTACATTGATGAGAGTGAAGTGCTTACACCTGCAGACCCAAGCCTTCATATAGATAAAAAAGCATTCCAAGTACCATTTGTATGTGGTGCGAAAAACCTTGGTGAAGCGCTCAGAAGAATCGGCGAAGGCGCGTCTATGATCAGAACTAAGGGTGAACCGGGTACTGGCGACGTTATTGAAGCAGTGCGTCACATGCGTATGATGAACTCTGAAATTAGAAGAATTCAGGGCCTTACGAAAGAAGAACTTATGAATGCGGCTAAAGAACTCCAAGCACCAATCAACTTGGTTGAATATATCCATGAAAATGGCAAGCTTCCTGTCGTAAACTTTGCAGCTGGTGGTGTGGCTACCCCTGCGGACGCGGCGATGATGATGCAACTCGGCTGTGACGGCGTATTTGTAGGTTCGGGCATATTCAAGGCTGGCGACCCTAAAAAGCGCGCGGCGGCTATTGTTAAAGCGGTTACCCACTATAACAACCCTGCAATATTAGCAGAAGTTTCAGAAGACCTAGGCGAGCCGATGGTAGGGATCAACGTTTACGAAATCCATAAGGATCAGCGTATGGCGGAAAGAGGGTACTAAAATGAAAAAAATTGGCGTACTAGCCCTACAAGGCGCCTTTAGAGAGCATGTACAAGCGGTTAAATCTCTTGGACACGAAGCGGTTGAGGTTAGAACCTTAGCACAGCTGGATGGCATTGACGGATTGATTCTTCCTGGTGGCGAAAGTACCGCTATGGGCAAGTTGTTAAATGACTTTCAAATGAAAACATCACTGGCGGAGCAAATCAAGAACGGACTTCCTGTATGGGGTACCTGTGCAGGCATGATTTTGCTCGCTAAAGAATTAGATGGCAATGAGCCAATTCATTTAGGCGTCATGGACATAAAAGTGCGCCGCAATGCCTATGGGTCTCAACTAGACAGCTTCATCATTAGTGAGCCGATTGAAGGCGTATCTGAGCATCCTGTTCCCCTTGTATTTATACGCGCGCCGTTTATTATGGATGCAGGGGACCAAGTGGAACTCATACACGAAGTCAAAGGCGATATTGTCGCTGCGCGTCAGGATAACATGATGGTAACGTCCTTCCACCCAGAATTGACACCAGATACCAGTTTTCTAAAGTACTTTATTGATAATTTGGTAGAGGTTGATCGGAGTTTGTCGACAGCCAACTAACCTCCAAATTTGAATATGAATTTTTTGAAATTTCCCCCAAAATGAGAAAACCCCGTGATATGATAAAAGAGGTTTGCGATTGCAAATCTCTTTTTCATGTTTTTGTTAATAAAAACCTTTAAGGAAGTGAATTTTATGGAGCGCTGCGGTTGGTGTATTGGCAATGAACTTTATGAAAAGTACCATGACAAGGAATGGGGCAGATTGGTCACTGACGACAAAATTCAATTTGAATTCATGGTACTCGAATCCGCTCAAGCGGGACTCAATTGGTTGACTATCCTCAAAAAACGTGAGCATTACAGAGAGGCATACGATGGGTTTGACCCAGAAAAAGTCGCTACATATGATGAGAAAAAAATAGAAGTATTGATGCAAAACGCGGGTATTGTCAGAAATAGAAAAAAAATAGAGGCTTCTATTAAAAATGCACGTGTATTTTTAGAAGTAGTCGCTGAATTTGGAAGCTTTGCAGACTATCTGCTCGGATTTAACGAAGGTCAGGTGCTTGTGAATCACTGGGAAAGCCTTGACGAAGTCCCCGCAACGACACCACTGTCAGATGCGATTAGCAAGGACCTCAAAAAGAGAGGCTGCGGTTTCATGGGAAGCACCATCGTCTATGCGCACCTACAGGCTACGGGTGTGGTCATGGACCATTTGGTTAACTGCCATTGCTATAAAAAAATTGTCAAATAGACGCTATACAACTTAAGGGAGGAACGTACAATGAATCATGAACGCTTAGTAGAAAGATTTATGTCTTATGTCAAAATTGATAGTGAAACCTTTAACGAGGGTGCATTCGACGACTATCTCTTTAACGTGCTTACAGAACTTGGCTTTGACGTGTCTAAGGACGACGCAGGCGAGAAAATTGGCTCAAACGGCTATAATATTTATGCCTATAAGCCGGGAAAGCTTCAGGCGGAGCCCATTGCATTTAGTTGCCATACTGACACTGTAACACCGGGTATAGGTATAGAGCCAGTTCTAGACAACGGGATTATCCGCAGTGCGGGGGACACGATTCTCGCCAGCGATGATAAAGCAGGTATAGCGGCTATTATTGAAGCGATGGTTCAAATTAATGAAGAAGGTCTTGAACATAGACCTGTTGAAATTATTTTCACCATTGCAGAAGAAGGTGGTCTTCGAGGGGCTAAAAACTTAGACTATGACCGAATTTATTCTAAGAAAGCTGTCATTTTAGACAGTTCAGGCAGTGTTGGTAATATTGTCGTTCAAGCACCAGCACAGGACAAAATTTTCGCGACTTTCCACGGCAAGCCAGCCCACGCAGGCATAGAGCCAGAAAAGGGCATCAGCGCCATTATGGTGGCAGCAGAAGCTATTACAAAAATGAAGCTCCTCCGAATCGATGAAGAAACTACTGCCAACATTGGCACGCTCAGAGCCGAGTCGGCTACAAACATTGTCTGTCCAAAGGCGGAATTAATTGCTGAGTCGAGAAGCCTTAACAATGATAAGTTAAAAGCCCAGTCGGACCACATGGTCGCTTGCATGCAAGAAGCTGCTAAAGCATTTGGTA
>JBGSUZ010000631.1:0-2410 GCA_041753235.1 Acidaminobacteraceae bacterium | reverse complement strand
GGTTACTGACTACTGATAACGCTTCGCTCGCTACACTCGAATTAAGTGACAGACTAATTATCTTTCCGCTTTGATCCACTAAATAACCTTGACCACCTCGATTAAAATGAATTCGATTAAAATCGCGTATGAGCGCAGTTGCGTCAATTTCAGTATACAATATTGCTTTAGAATGCAAGCGGTTTTCATTTAGTTTAACAAACATTGGCAACCACAGGTTTTTTCTTTCACCGTCAAAGAAAAGATTCCCTAAATAGACCATCTCGCCATATTTCTTGTGGCCTTGTTCTAGCAATAATTTAGGGTCAATTCTATCGTTACCGTTAACGACCTGATTGGGGTCAATATATAAACTATATGTATAATTGTTTCTGTCAACGACTCGATTTAATAATGATCTCATTTCTTGAGGCTGACTCGAATTAGAAATTTCATTCTCTACTGCTGTCGCGGTTACTTCAATCATCGACTTATTAAGTTGCACCAACTGATTCATTCGACTTACAACCATATCTATCTCAACATCTAGATTTTTCTGACTTAGCAAAGTCTCTTTCGCATTATGCCCAATGAATAATCCAGTCATAATGCAAACTGCAATTGTCAAAAGTACTAGTTTGTCCCATATTCTTTTAAAATGATTCATCATCACTTCTTTTCCTCGTCATAACTATACAAGTACCATTGTTCTCCATTTTTCTTCAAATGATATATCCAATTATACTCAAATATCTGAGTTTCATCGCCTTTATCCTGTTTCATTTTTTCATAGACCTTCACGTCAGCATTATCGCCAGTAATTTTGACTTCACCTACCTCTATGCTGAGGTATTTCTGCTTTGTATCGTCACGAGTATACCCATTAATCATTAATTCAACTGGGCTTTCGGGTATCACATAATCTAATAGTGCTGTATCTCCTTGATTTACAAAATCTATCCATAGCTCATCAAATTTAAAGATGACCCCTTTAATCTTATCAATTTCAGTAGTACCTATACTCTCTTTTTTATTAGCCTCTGGTGCTACTAAACTATATAAATGATAGGACATTTCCATCGACTGATCTTCATATTTCAAAGTTTTTAAAAAGTCGACCACACCACGCCCTCTTTGTATTTTTCTAACTTCAGAGTAATCCGATTTTTCTTCACTATACCGTACTTTGTATATTGTACCCTCAGTATTTTCTTCAACTTCTATGATTTCACCATTCACAGTGGCTTTCTTCCCTTGCGAATCTACAGTTTCCTCGTGCCATGAAGTACCTACTAAAAGCGGTTCCATAATCAACGTAATATGATCATACTCCGAATCCATCATGACATCGGAAAGTTTACTCTGTACGACCCTGTCACTTTCAATGGCATAAGTAACTTCAAGATTGTAATTTAGATTAGATTCACCAGCCGAATGATCTGTTACTTCACCTTTTATCTTTAACACCTTTTGAGAATTAGCTTCATATATTTTTTCTAAAGTCATTTCATGACCATAATCCGCTGTGCCGTAATACTCCCAGCGATACCCTTCCTTTTCAGGAAATAATTCCGCTAATGTTTTACTGTAATTTCCAGCGACAACTACTGTTGCTTCTTCGCTTTTGCTGCCACAAGCACAACTTAATATAGCAACTACCCCAATTATAAGACACACCAAAACTCGTTTATGCAAGTCAATTCCCCCAATACCAAAATTATACCCAAACTTTGATGTTTCTATTATATCTTATTCTATGAAAAATAGCATAATCCTATTTAAGAACTACAGTCAAAACGGTGGTTTTCCAAAATACAATTCAGTATTTAATATTTTTTTATATTACTAATACACAAAGACTCAAAAACATCGTGAATAAAAAATCAAAAAAAATCAAAAATGATTTTAAAAACTCTACTATTTGTTAATATTTAAGTTGATCTAAAATATTAAGATTATTTCAGTAGTTAAATCGTTTGGGATGTTATATAATAAGCGTGTACTAAAAACACAAACACTTGCGTTAATAAATACTTACAAAAATTATTGATTTTTTTTAATAATTTTTGTGAATTTATTAACACCACTAAGGAGGAACAGCATGAATTTTTCTCTTTCTAAAGAGCATGAAATGCTCAGAGAAATGTACAGAAGTTTTACCGTCAACGAAGTAAAACCCCTCGCTGAGGAAATCGATGAAGAAGAGCGTTTCCCTGTAGAAACAGTTGAAAAGCTCGCTCGTTATGGTTTCTTTGGTATTCCGTTCCCTAAAGAGTACGGCGGTGCCGGCGCTGACAACATTGCCTACGCTATGGCAGTTGAAGAACTTTCAAAAGCTTGCGGAACTACTGGTGTTATCGTTTCAGCTCACACATCTCTTTGTGCTGCGCCAATTTACGAATGGGGCACAGAAGAGCAAAAACAAAAATAT
>JBGSUZ010000630.1:0-2478 GCA_041753235.1 Acidaminobacteraceae bacterium | reverse complement strand
AGCATTTTTAGTAGGGAGTATTATGCTTGTTCAAGGGCTTATTGCAAGTCCAGTATATGCACAAGCGGAGCAGTATCAGTATGAGCGGACGAAGGTTAATTATTCGGTACAGGAGGTGCAGCAGGGGAGAAGTGAAAGCACATTTTTTTCAGGTCGTTATGAAGCGTGTAAGTCACAAATATTTGATGCAATAGAAAGGAAATATGGGTGTACTGGGTATAGAACTTATACTGTAGATCAGAATATGGGAAAGATAGATGGTATCAATCTTTATTCACTCAGAGATGAAAATTTACTTAGCTCACCAGTAAGTTATAGGCAAAAGAATGATCAAATAATGACTAAATACGAATTCTATATTATGGAAACAGGTGGCGATGGCGCATACTCTATGAGGAATATACCTAGTAGCTCAGTAGCAAAGGTAAAACCTAAAGAGGGTATAAATGACAAATTTGGTATTGTCAACAAAGCTCAAATTAAGCCAAGTAAATGGTTGAAAACGGTTACCTTCAATGATTATATTACTATTCCAGAATACCCAAAATCAAATGATAAATGTGAACTTATCTGCAAAATATCAGAGGTAAGTATCAGTTCCTCATTGTCTCCAAACAAAGAAATAATTACAGCGGGTGCAAATGAATATCCAATCAATGGCATAGTGAAAGGTTACTACTATAAACGATTATCCGCAGTCAATATAATTTCACCACCCGAAATAAGAGAGGTGCAAACAAAACCAGACATACATGGGATTATAGTAACACCGACAACTGGGAATGTTGCAACAGATTTAGATCCCAATCCTTATCAGGTTACTATTAATAACAAAACAAGCGAATGGTTAGCACAGCCGTATTATGAAGCAAAAGAGCTATTAGCCAATACGAATTACTCGGTGACAGTACGACTTAAAGGCATAAAAGGTCAAGTTGTTGAGAAAACACTCAGTAAAATGACTCTAGCTGAAAAGCCAAATGTCGAAGTTGTCAAAATAACAGATGTAGATGTAAGTCTAAAAATAACTGACCAAAACCCAGTTAATACAAAATACCAAATTAAGATGGGAGAGAAATACGTACTTGAGAACGGTCAAACGAGTCCTCTAGAGCAGTGGATTGCTATTCCAACCAAGCAAATTAAAGTGGTTGAAAAGCTTACTGCCGCAAATAATAAAATCAGTATAAAGGCTAGAAATGAAGAGAATGTGCCTACAGGTGAAATAGTTACACAAGGGACAATTACAAGTCCACCAATTATTCATGGGGAAGCATATTATTATGAGCGGACGAAGATAAATCATTCAGTGCAGGAAGTGCAATTAGAAAATAAAAGTAAATACAGTTTCCGTGGTCTCTTTAACAATTGCAACAATCAAATTTTAGATTCGATTAAAAGTCGATATGGAACTTTGGGTTATATGGCTTATAGTTTTGATCAGTCTGCTGGAAACATTAATGGAATAACGCCATATTCGTTGACTGCTACAGATCTACAGTCGGGAATTGTTTTTTATGTAAAAATGACAGATCAGCTGTTTTATAAATGTGCTTATGAGATAACTGAACGTACTCAAAATGGTTTTGAAATTGGAACTATGTCGATACCTAGTGAAATGAGTGTAAAAAAAATAAATGAACTTGAAAAGATTGAAATAGTCTCAGCGGCAGCTATTCAACTTAGTCCAGAAATTAAATCACAATCCATTGCTTCTATGGGGATTATTATTGATCCAGCAGAACCAGTAAATACAGAATCTACAGAGCTTAACTATAGTATAACTGAGATAAAAGTTAACACACAATTTGAGGGTAACAAAGAAATAATTATTGCAGGTGCTGCAGACTATCCTATAGAGGGTTCATCGAATGGATATTACTATAAAAGACTGTCAACAGTTCGAGTAGTTCCACTACCTGAAATAAAAGACATTCAAGTTAAAATTGAGTCTAACAAGATGAGAATAAATGCATTATCGGACACTGTTTCTTCAGATTTGGATAGTCAACCCTATCAATTTATAGTAAATGGCTTAGAAATGGGATGGCAAGCTGAACCGTATTATGAATTATATAGTCAGAGTATGCCGCCAAATACAGGTTGTAAAATTGTCGTAATGCTAAAAGGTTTAAATGACAAAATCGTTGAGAAAACACTCAATATAATAACCTTAGCTGAAAAACCAAACTTAGAAGTCGTTAAAATTACCAACACAGACGTAAGTCTAAAAATTACTGACCAAAACCCAGCAAGTACAAAATACCAAATCAAAATAGGGACAAAATACGTACTTGAAAACGGTCAAATGAGCCCTACTGAACAGTGGATTTCTATTCCTACCAAGCAAATTAAAATTATAGAAAAGTTAACAGCAACTAATAGCAAAATCAGTATAAAGGCTAGAAATGAAGAAAATGTGCCTACAAGTGAAACTGTCATTATGGCAATTACACCAATTGTTGCACCATCAGCTGC
>JBGSUZ010000629.1:0-5509 GCA_041753235.1 Acidaminobacteraceae bacterium | reverse complement strand
AAATTTCAGCTAATTTTGCTCTCATGTTAATCCCCTTTCTGTAAACAAAAAAGACCTTCATCCACAAGGGACGAAGGTCTTTGACTCCGCGGTACCACCCAAATACTCCTAAAGGAGCACTCTAAAACCTTTTAACGACGGTTAGTCCGTTCCTCGCTACTGCTAATTTCACGAGAAAAACTCAGAAGTGAACTTCATTTATCTTGTGCATAAAGACTTTCACCAACCGTCTTCTCTCTACCATGCCCTCAAAACTACTCTCTTCATCACAGTTTTTATCAACAATCTTTCAGACTGTATTTCTTAATTTTCAACTGATTATATCACAGACAGTCTTTGTATACAAGACTGGATTATCGTCTTTGCTTAATGGCCTCATACATGATGATAGCCGCTGCTACTGCGGCGTTGAGACTTTCCGCCTCACCATATATGGGAATTTTAATGCGCTTGGTAGCTGTCTTAAACACTTCTTCTGAAACCCCTTGAGACTCATTGCCAATGACGATGATGCTCCCCTTTAGATAATTAGCTTCAGAATAATCTAAACTATCTTCCAATGAGGTACATAAAATTTGCATACCTTGTGAATTAGCCGCATCGGTTAAAAATGCAGGCAAGTCTTCACTGACCATGAGCGGTAAAGAAAACACTGAGCCCATGGTAGAACGGAGAACTTTTTCGCTGAAGGGGTCTACGGTCCCTTTGCTGTAAATGAGACCAGAAAACCCAGCTGCATCCGCTGTGCGAATCATGGTACCTAAATTTCCCGGGTCTTGTATATGATCCAGCGCTAGATAAATCCCGTTCGGATCAAGTGTGTTCAGAGGGTCTGGGTATTTAACTACTGCCATGACCCCTTGAGAATTTACCGTATCTGATAGGGCTGTGAAGAGTTCTTTGCTGAGTGACAACCCCACTGATTGTTTGGGCATCATCGCTTGTATTTCTTCTATTACTTGCTCTGCAATCAGCGTAGGCGAGTAAAGAAGCATTAAAACTTCCTCATCCTTTTCAAGTGCATGCTTAACCAGTTTAATGCCCTCAATTAAGAAGCACTCACCGCGCTGTCTGTATTTTTTTTGTTTTAACTTAAGTACTTCTTTATATTGTTCATTTTTATTGGAGCTGATTTCTAAAACCTTCATGAAAGCCCTCAATTATAATTTTTCGAGTTTATTGATATCTGTGTTACTGCCGATAACCACTAGAACCGTGCCTTCTGTCAATTGCGATTCAGGATCAAATTGAACATTAAGATCTGCACCTTGTTTGAGACCAAGTACGTTAATGTGATATTTTGATCTTAAATCTAATTGTCGAATACTTTTGCCAACCCAATCATCTGGTGCGTATATTTCAGCAATGCCATATCGTGGATCTAACTCTACGTAGTCGAGTACATTCTCATAGACTAAATTCTTAGCAATCCGTATGCCCATTTCCCGTTCTGGGAATACAACGCGATCAGCGCCAATCTTATAGAGCACCTTGGCGTGAAGTTCATTTTGTGCTTTTGCAACAACGTGTTTAACACCAAGTTCCTTACACATGAGTGTAATCAAAATGGACGATTGAATATCTGATCCTATTGTGACAACCGCTACATCAAAGTTACGTATACCCAATGACCGAATCGTATTTTCGTCTGTAGCATCTGCTTGAACTGCGTGCGTAACATATTCAGAAATATCCTGAATAATTTCCTCATTATTATCGACGACCATAACTTCGCTGCCAAGCTCATTGAGCTTCATAGCAACGCTCGTTCCAAAACGGCCGCACCCTATTACCACAAATTGTCTTTTCATAATTTAGCTGAGCTCCTTTGCTAACCAACCAAAATTTTGCCTTCAGGATATCGAATTTTCGATCTTTTCATCTGTCTTCTCGCTAAAGCCGTGATTAAGGTCAATGGACCTAGACGACCTGCAAACATTGTAAATGCTATTAATAGCTTTCCAGGCACAGTCAATGAGGTTGTAATCCCCAGTGTCAGACCAACGGTAGCTAAGGCTGATGTGGTTTCAAAGATCAGTTCCATAAAACTATGACCTGTTTCAGTGAGAGATAAAATCATGGTTACCATCAATACGAAAAACATAGCGACACTAAATAAAGCCAACGCTTTATTTATGAGATCAATCGGAATACGCTTTTTATAAACTTCCGTATCTTCTTTCCCCAATATTACAGACATGACTTGAGCAATAATGAGTCCAAAAGTAGTTGTTTTTATACCCCCGGCAGTTGATCCCGGAGAGCCACCTATAAACATCAATATAATAGTAAGCAACTGAGCACTAATGGAATACTTGGACATATCTAAGGTATTAAAGCCCGCTGTTCTCGGTGTCACAGACTGAAATAATGCAGCTATTAGTTTATTTGGTAACGACAAAGGACCCAGCGTATCTGGATTGTTGTACTCAAACAATAAAATCAGAATAAACCCCGACAGGATTAAAGCAATCGTCATAGAAATAACAACTTTTGCATGGAGGGAAAATTTTCTAAATCTCTTAAAACTAACAATTTCAGTGATAACAGCAAATCCCAATCCGCCACTTATGATAAGACTCATAATGGTGAAGTTTATTATAGGATCCCCTACAAAAGGCATCAAACTCCTAAAATCACCTACTAAATCAAAACCTGCATTACAAAACGCTGAAACCGAGTGGAAAATACCATAAAATATACCTGTTTTCCAACCGTATAGAGGAACAAAACGCGTCATAAGTATTAATGCTGCAATTCCTTCAATGGTCAATGTCACGATCATTACATATTGCGTTAACCTTACAATGCCGGCAAAGTTTGATTGATTAAAAGCCTCCTGCATAATTAGCCGAGATTTTAATGATATCTTCTTGCCCATTACAAATGCCAAGGTTGTCGTCATAGTCATGAACCCTAACCCACCGACCTGTATTAACAGTAAAATGACTATTTTACCGAACAAGGTCCAATGTGTCCCTGTATCGACTACCGCTAATCCCGTTACACAAACAGCTGATGTGGCTGTAAATATTGCATTGACAAACCCTACGCTAACCCCATTAACAGAAGCTATTGGTAAATTTAGCAACAAGCCTCCAATTAATATGACTGCAGCAAATCCCAGTACTAATATCTGCGCAGGATTTAAATCTTTCCTCGGACCCGACCTTAATTCCATTTGACACCTCTTGATGATTTAATCGAATTTCCTTTAATTTTACTACTTGAAATAGAAAAAGGCTATCTCAATATAAAAAAATAAAACCACTACTATTCGCAGTGGTTTTATCATAGAGTCCACAATGTGGACAGGTATTTAAACTATGCGTTAAGGCTTGCTTTTGCAGCTTCAACAAGTTTTGTGAAACCAGCTGGATCGTGAATTGCCATTTCAGAAAGCATTTTTCTGTTGATGTTCACGCCTGATTTCTTAAGACCGTTCATGAATTTGCTGTAGCTCATGCCGTTCATTCTTGTACCAGCATTGATACGAGCAATCCAGAGTTGTCTGAAATCTCTTTTCTTGAGCTTTCTGCCAACGTATGCTGATCTTAAAGATCTCATAACCGCTGGGTTAGCACATCTGAATATCTTGCTCTTAGAACCGTAGAAACCTTTTGATAATTTTAAAATCTTTTTATGTTTTTTCTTAGCGTTAACCGCTTTTTTTACTCTAGCCATTTGAAATAACCTCCTTCTTTATAAACTACATCCTATGAGTACGGCAATAAAGTTCTAATTCTCTTCATGTCGCTTGTAGAAACTAAGCAAGCTTTTCTAAGATTTCTTTTTCTCTTAGGCGTTTTCTTAGTTAAGATGTGGCTTGTAAAAGAATGAGATCTCTTGAATTCCCCAGTACCAGTAACTTTAATTCTTTTTGCTAATCCTCTGTGTGTTTTCATTTTAGGCATCGCAATTTCCTCCCTTCAATAAATGTGTTTATTTTTTCGGATTGAAGAAGACAATCATGTTACGACCTTCCAACGCAGGTCTCTTATCCATGACGCCATATTCGGCGATAGTATCGGCAAAGCGATTAATTACTTCTTCTCCTAATGATGTGTGTCCAAGTTCTCTACCTTTGAACTTGAGCGCCACTTTTACTTTATCACCTTTTTCCAAGAATTTCTTGGCATTGTTGGCTTTCGTTTCAAGGTCGTGTTCTTCGATATTTAAGCTTAATCGAACTTCCTTGACTTCAGTAACTTTCTGTTTTTTCTTGGCTTCTTTTTCTTTCTTAGCCATTTCGTATTTATGCTTGCCGTAGTCCATGATTTTGCAAACTGGCGGCACAGCTTGAGGTGATATCTTTACGAGATCCAACTTCTTTTCCGCAGCCATTTCCATCGCTTCATTTAGGGTTACTACACCAAGTTGTTGTCCTTCATCATCAATTAATCGAACCTCACGGTCCTTAATCATCTCGTTCATTTCTGTCTTTTTAATAATTACACCTCCAGTGAAATATAAAAAAAGCGGGCTCTTACAAGCCCGCTTATACTCAACAATAACAAAGATACAATAGTGTACATAACCGTACTACTAATTTTCTAAGATATTGACCCAGTGTGCTTATTGCAACAGGGTGAGAAGCGAGCTTCTACTTCATTTGATAGATTGTGTATGCATCTTACGAGCACACCAACTCTTAGTATCTTACCATGCTTCACACTTAGAGTCAAGACTTTTACTGATTTAAAATTGCCTTAGTCTTGATTTCTTCTTCGATCTGCGCAATAAAGGCTTCTAACGCTTGTGCACCAAGCTCACCTCTATCTCTAGAGCGAACAGAAAGTTGTTGCTCTTCTACTTCTTTATCACCGACAATCAGCATGTAAGGCACTTTTTCCATTTGTGCTTCACGAATCTTGTAGCCGATTTTTTCGCTTCTTTCGTCAATTTCAACACGAATGCCTCTCGCTTCAAGCGCTGCTTTTACAGTTAAACCGTATTCAGCATGTCTGTCTGCGATTGGAATGATCTTCACTTGAACTGGCGCTAACCAAGCAGGGAACTTACCAGCGAAGTGTTCAATCAGGATGCCGAGGAATCTCTCAATTGAACCAAATGCTACGCGGTGAATAACGATAGGCTTGTGTTTTTCACCATCTTTACCGATGTAGTTCAGGTCAAATCGTTGTGGTAACTGCATGTCGAGCTGGATTGTACCACACTGCCAAGTTCTGCCGATGCAGTCTTCAAGGTGGAAGTCAATTTTAGGACCGTAGAAAGCACCATCGCCAGGATTGAGCTTATAAGGAAGTCCAAGTTCTTCAAGCGCACCTTGTAGTGAACTTTCTGCAAGTGCCCACTCTTCGTCAGTACCCATCGATTCTTCTGGTCTTGTAGAAAGCTCTACATGATATTTAAAGCCGAATGTCGTATAGACCTCATCTACTAATCTTGCAACATTCTTGATTTCGTCTTTGATTTGTTCAGGCAGCATGAAAATATGCGCATCGTCTTGAGTAAAGGCTCTTACACGCATAAGACCGTGAAGTGCTCC
>JBGSUZ010000628.1:0-2639 GCA_041753235.1 Acidaminobacteraceae bacterium | reverse complement strand
TGATCCTTTAAAAATTAAGGAAATTCAAGCTTCCGGTTTAGAAGTTAGTCCAAGACCACGAAATAATACAAAGGCGCCTTGGTTGCTTCAAAAAGCGTTTGAACAAGACTTGAAAGCTTATAATTTGACACCAAGCCATGTGATTTTTAGCGGCGCTAGTGTTTTAGGGTATGAAACCGAGAACGTAATGGCTTTGGATTCGCTGATTCAAATGATGGATCGTAATAAGATTGCTGTGGCATTGATTGAAGCGGGCAATCAAAGGGGCAATACAGAACAGGATGGCATTCAGTACTTAGCGGAAAATACGAACTACAATGTTGTTCGTGTGTTCCCTGTTGTTAAATATATTCAAAAGCGTTTTGCTTTCTACAACTACACAGGCGC
Organism: Acidaminobacteraceae bacterium; assembly: GCA_041753235.1. Taxonomy (GTDB): domain Bacteria; phylum Bacillota; class Clostridia; order Peptostreptococcales; family Acidaminobacteraceae; genus JBGSUZ01. The sequence continues at coordinate 2,252 of JBGSUZ010000628.1, read as the reverse complement.
AGAGGAAATTGAAAATACCATTTATCGTGCAGTAACTGAGCGAAACATTCGTTCTGTCTATTTTAGACCGTTTATGCTCAATGAAAAAGTTTATGTGACAGACCCAGCGGAATATGAAAAAATGTTCAAAACTTTAAGTGACAGATTAGCTGAGCATGGCTTAAAACTAGGCAAAGCATCGGGCTTTGAGTTTAATGGACCAAGCCTTCTACTTAAGTGGCTGAGCGGTATTGGCGTCGCTGTGCTGATCGTTTGGATGCTTAAGTACTTATTTGACTTGAAGGAAAAAATTATATATACTCTTGTTGGTTTAGGTGTTGTTGGCGTTGGCGGTATCTTATTTGTAGCGCCAAATCTATCGACTAGTTTACTAGGACTAGGTGCGGCAATTGCTTATCCGGGTGTTGCGATTATCTATTTTGTAGAAGAGATGCGCAAGGCCTATGTCAGTACTGATAAAATCGATTTTAAAACTCAGATGATTCAGGCTGTAAAAGTACTATTGATTGGCACTGCTATTTCAACGATTGGCGGATTGTCAGTTGGTGCAATGTTGAGCCATTCTAGTTATCTGGTTGAAATAGACTACTTTAGAGGGGTTAAGCTGTCATTGGCGGCACCATTCCTCGTCTTTACACTTTATTATTTAGTGATGTTCGGTTTTAAACGCAGTCCTAAAGAAGTTAGGGAAAATAAGCGTTTTTATAAAGACATGGGCAAATTATTAGATCTTAACATTAAAATTGGTTATTTGATTATTCTTGGTGTGGCTGCAGTTGTGGGTTATGTTTACATTGCACGCTCGGGTCATGAAACGAGTCTCCAGCCATCTGACATGGAAATGATCTTTAGAAATATTTTAGAATACAAGTTCTTGGCACGTCCGAGAACGAAAGAATTCCTTATGGCCTTCCCAATGGTTATGGCGACTATGGTCTTTGCCAGAGGCAAGGTTCGGGAACTTTTATTCCCAGCGGGTTTAATTGCGGTTATTGGATTTTCTTCCATTGCCAATACGTTTAGCCATTTAAGAACACCAATCTATTTGTCTGTAGTCAGAACTGCTTATTCGGTGGGACTAGGTGTCATTGTTGGCGTGATTGCAGTTGTATTGGCAAGTATATTGGTTAAATTGATTCACACCTATTTGAGGAGCACATCGAATGAATAAAATCTTAATTTCCGGTTATTATGGTTTTAATAACTTAGGAGATGAAGCGATTCTAGAAACCATTATTGGTCGGATTCGCCATACGGTCGACGCTGTGGATATTTCAGTTCTCTCTGCAACACCGGAGAGAACTGAAAAAAATTATCAAGTCAGAGCGTATGATCGTAAGCGCATTCCAAGTGTTCTAAAAGCGCTCTGGAATTGTGATGTACTGATCAGTGGTGGTGGTAGTCTGCTTCAGGACGTCACCAGTAAATTAAGCATTAAGTATTACTTAGCCATTATTTTATTGGCTAAGTTAATGGGAAAGAAGGTCATGGTCTATAGCCAAGGCATAGGCCCAATTCGCAAAGAGCGCAATCGCTTCATAACCAGAGTAATTTTAAGCCATGTGGACTGTATTACAGTACGCGAGGAAAATTCAAAGACAGATTTAAGAGAACTGGGACTGACAGATAAATTAATTGGCGTTACTGCTGACCCAGTAATTGACTTGTCGCCTGCTGACCAAACAAAAGGACTGGCATTACTTAAACAGTCATCAGGTAAATGGCAAGATGATAAAATTACAGTTGGTTTTGCGCTGAGAAGCAAGGATTTTCAAACTGAGGGTGACTATAATCATTTAAAGGCGACAATCAATAGCTTGCTTCCTCACTATCAGTTGGCATTTATTCCATTTCATTATAATGAAGACTTGCAAATACTAAAACGCCTTGAATCCGATTATGGTGATCGGTTAATAATTGTCACTGAACGATTTGGTACTTCTGAGATATTAGGTATTATTGGCTGTTTTGACGTTTTAGTTGGCGTCAGACTTCATTCACTTATATTTGCAGCGGTTCAAAATGTGTTGCCAATAGGGGTTTCTTATGACCCGAAAATTGATTATTTTATGGAAACGCTAGGCATGAACACTTTGTGCGAAGTATCTGAAATGACAGCTGAAGCATTGCAATCAGAAATAGAACGGCTGCTCAAGGACAAAGAAAAGTACAAGGACACGCTTAGAGGGGTTGTCGATACACTTAAGCATAAGATTGATGACAACGATCGTTTACTTTTGAACTTATTAAAA
>JBGSUZ010000627.1:0-13351 GCA_041753235.1 Acidaminobacteraceae bacterium | reverse complement strand
AAGACACTACCAGCAGTATTTTCGTCTAGCCCCTCCTCGAGTGCTTGAGAAAGGCTGCGCTCAATGTCTACAAATCGATTGAACTGAGAAATAATCATGCCATTGTGCTTAGTGAAAACATCTTTTATAACAATCACGAAGCCGATGACCCCCACCGTATTGACAATAATCATAGGCAGTGCCACAGCTGCTTCAATTTCCAGCGCTTTGGAGAAGGGCTTGGTAAAACTGAGAACAAATAGTATTTGTACAATTTCTCCCAGTACACCAGCAAGAAGCGCAGCTCTTACACTCAGGTAATTGTTTTTAAGTTTCACGTTGATTAGGCCACCGGACAAGCCTTCAAAAATAGTAGCAAGACCACAGGCAAAGCCAGTAATACCACCCAAATACCAACGGTGCGCACCAGCAATAAGGCCGACCGCAGCACCAAGCCATGGACCGCCAATTAAACCTGCGACTATAGCACCGAGAGGACGAATGTTGGCAATAGCGCCGTCATCTAAAGGTATGCCCACGTAAGTACCCATAATAGCAATGGCGCTAAAGAGCAATATGAAGTATAAATAATCTCTTTTAGTAGTTCGTGCTCTTACCATATTCCAAAACACAGCCGTTTGACTGAACAGGTAGGCAATAAACCATACGAGCACCATGCGCTCCATAAGTGGACGCAGCAATACAATGTAGGACATAAAGTTCTCCTTGGGCGGTGATATTCTTATCTTTTATAGTAACATAAAATTAAAAATGTCGTATAACCCAAAAGCTTAAGACTGAGGTAAGGGCACTTAAAGTACTGCCCCAAATCAAATCAATGATAGTGATTAAGATGGGCCAGTCTCTCAGTGTGGCTAAATTGGTCAAGTCATAGGTCGCATAGGTTATGAGGCCAAATAATGCACCTGCAAAGAAAGCGTGGCGCAGACTATCTTGGGCGAGTGCAGGGTGAATGACAAAAAATAATAGGCCGACTATGAACAGCGCATAAAATAGTAATGCGGCAGTCCAATTGACGGTTGGTGACATTAGGTGTCCTAAATTTGTTTGGTAGAGTTTTCTGGCAATAAATACAAGCCACACTAAATCTACCAGTAAAAAAGAAACAAAGGTAATCGCGTAATCTCTTAAATAAGTTAACATACGAATGCTCTCCTTTTTTAATAGGAACCAATTTCATCGACTAGGGCTTCAAACAGGGTTACAATGTCCTTATCTGCTTTACGCAGGCGACTGGCTAGGCGTAGGGAAATGACCTTCATGATTTTATAACCGATGGCCTTGTGCTGTTCGCAAAAGGTTAAAAAACTACCTCGTGTCAGCACAAGGGCTTCTACCGCAGTAATGGCTCTGACAGTAGCTGAGCGCACATCTGCGTCAAGTAAAGAAAACTCACCGAAAAAGAGGTGCATGGATTCCGGTAAGAAATCACAGGTATATTCATCGCCAAAAATAGTGTGCTTTAAAATTTCTACATCGCCTTTAATAATCATGTAGAGTTTGTCGCCCTTTTCACCCTCTTTAACAATCGATTGGCCAGCCGTGAAGCGTTCTCTGGTAACAATGGCTTCAAGCAGCGTGAATTCATCGGATTCAAGCTCTTGAAACAACTCAATGAGAGCTAATTGTGCTGTAAATTCATTCGGAATTGAATTATTCATTACATCACCTGCTTATCAGAATAAGACCGGAATTTTTTTGAACGATGTAGTCATCGCTCGGATTAATAACGGTCTTATTGCGTTCCATGTCGTGTATCCCTTTTAAATTTCTTACGAGGGTACTTATATCGGGTGTTTTCTGTGCCTCGGTCAAGGCATTTTGCTTGAATTCACGCTCTATCCCCATGTTTTCAACAATGCCAATAACGATAGCATTACGTTGGTTTTTAATACGCTTTACAATTTCAGCGAAGGGCAGGTCGGTCATGTCGCTTGGAATGGGTTCTAATTTGAGGGTATCGCCTTCACCGTTGTTGAGCAGTTTAGAAACCACTTTAGTAATACCTGAAAAGACAGTGGCATTGGCGAGTAAGAACCGAGTATATTCTTCACTCAAGACAACTTCGTCGCAGCGCATGTGTTCCAAATAATTTTTATATTTAACGGTCAGCACTTCTGCACAAATGTAAATGTTGGGATTGAGTGAACGAATCATGAGTACGGTAACTAATACTCGGGCGTCAATCGCCTCAGTGTCATCGCCTTCCCGCTGTTCTGAGAGCACCAGAGCTTTAGAGGCAAGTTTGACATTAGCTCTGAGTAGGACGCTTTCGTCGGATGTATCGCCATGGAGATAGTGAATGCCTTTGAGATTGTCGTCTAACAAAAAACTGGACATTTTATCTTGACCAATGGCATTGACTAAAACTATGTCAGAGAGGTGGGTTCCACTTTCAAAATAAAGTATGTCATTGATCAGGTATTTTAAATCGGACTTAAACCCGCAAATCAGTATATGATCTTTCAAGAACTTCAGCTCCTTCAGGCCCTTGCCTTCACGCAGTTTTTGGTCTATGAGAAAAGAAGAAATACGTCCAGTTGCGATGGAGACAATCACAACACCAAATATCATTGTGACAATGCCTGTAACCCGCCCAAGAGTCGACTTGGGAATCTGATCCCCGTAGCCCGTAGTTGTGATAGTGACGACAGCCCACCAGAGTGCATCTAGCGGATTAGCAAAGGATTCGTTTCCATGTTCAGACCAAAGAATGGCGAATTGGATAAGAAGAAATAATAAGAAGGATCCAATCAACATTTTTGATGGTAGATGATTTTTTTTATTTGCAAATAGGCGTCTAAACACGCAAGCACCTCCCCATCAAGTCTCTGTGGTGCTATTTAGATACCCAATATAATGGGGTATACGCTCAGGAAATTAGATAGAACACTTATGAAAAAAAGTTTTGGGAGTCACTTATAAAAAAAGGGTAAATAATTTCTTAGGGAGTGTGATAGACATGAAAATTCAATGGGATTCAAAGTACTCGGTACATGTTTCAGAGTTGGATCATCAGCATCAGCATTTAATTGAGTTAGTCGAGAAAATAGAAAAGATGAGTCAAACGGCAAACTTTAAAGACACTATTAATCAAATCTTAGATGAGTTGATGGAATACGTGATGATTCATTTTCATACAGAAGAGGATTATCTAAAAAGTGCTGGTTATGAGCAGTTAGAAGCCCATCAGGAACTGCATAAAGATTTAGCAAAAGATGTTAATGACCGTATAAATGAATTTATGAGCAGAGAAACAACCGCTTTAGATTTGGTAAATTTGCATAACTTTTTAATCCATTGGGTAAACACGCATATACTTGAGGAAGATCAGCAGTATGTAGACGCCTTAAAGGAAATGCATGACGTATAGCAGTTGGTGACAACCCATAAAAAAGACGATGCCACCTATTTGGCAATCGTCTTTTGCTTTATTGAGGGACTGGGTTGAAGCTGCGTTGCAATTAAACCTGTTGCAGTTCCCATTGGACAGACAACACACCAGCTTCGAGGCTTGAAAAGCATGCCTGTAACAACGCCAACGCCAAGAGACATAACCATAAAGCGAAATACTCTAAAGGCTATTTTGTTGTACTGCCAGCCGGCATGAGAAAGCGAGAACGAAAAGACTGCGAGCATAAGCGTTAAAAGCGTGTACTTAAAAAATTTTGTCGTCATAAATTTAGGCATATTCCGATTAAGCGAAATATAGGGTAACCATTTTCCAAGGATAGAACCTCTTGGGCAGTAAGAACGACAGTGAACTTTACCCCTCCCCCTAAGGGCGTGATAAATTGGAGCGCCCATACAGACGAAACCAAGGATCCCAAATCTAAAATCGAAAATACCTAAAATTAAGAAAGCAACCATGATCAACCAAGACCAATGCATATGACTTTTGTTTTTCATTTTTATAAAACTCCTTTTTTCAACATTTAGAGACAATATATCAGAAAGCTACCCCTGAGGCAATATCTAAAAATTAAGTCTAAAAATTCAGATAAATAGTTTGGAAATGTAATTGAAGATTTCTATGTTTATTAGTTGAAAGAAGAACGTGAATTTAGTAAAATAGCTGTAAATGTTGTAAAAACAATGTTTGAACCCGGGTGCAGGGGGGGTGTGGTGCAAATGTATAAGATACTGGTTATAGAAGATGAATATGGCATTTTAGAAGTGATTCAAGCTTATCTACTCAAAGAGGGTTTTGAAGTGTATACGGCTATGACGGGAAAAGAGGCGCAGCGATTATTTAATCAAGAGCAACCCGACTTGGTCGTACTAGATTTAATGCTGCCAGATGTGTCTGGAGAGGTGCTGTGTCAACGCTTTAGAGAAGTGGTCAACGTACCTATTCTTATGTTGACCGCGAAAAAGGAAGAAGCTGATCGGATAAATGGGTTGGCCTTAGGTGCCGATGACTATGTGGTTAAGCCCTTTAGTACCAAAGAACTGGTGATGAGAATACAGGCAATTTTGAGAAGAACTTATAAGGAAGTTCTGAGCATTAAGCAGACTAAAAGCTTTAATCAAGAGGACTTGGTTATTGAAGTATTAGAAAGAAAAGTTCAGAAGCAGGGTCTTGAGATAGAATTGACTAAAAATGAATACGACCTGCTCATGACTTTTGTAGACTATCCAAGCAGAACTTTTACGAGAGAGCAGTTAATAGAAGCAACTTTTGGAAGCGATTACGCTGGATATGACCGAACGGTGGATGTACATATTAAAAATTTGCGTCGAAAAATTGAGACGGACATAAAGGAACCTGTATACATCGTCACAGTCTACGGGGTTGGGTACAAATTTAAGGGGGAACGGGACCTATGAAGAGTATCCGACAAGTGACTCGAAGTGCACTTATGCAAAGTTCTGTGCTTGTATTGGTGCTAGTCGTTTTATTTACGAATTTTGGGTTCACATGGCTGTTTAAAAATTATGTAGCCCAAATTCGTGCCAATGAGGTTCAACTGATTATTAAAGTCGTACAGGAGGCTTTTGAGGACGGTCTATTGACTGCAGAAGAGAGAACGCTACTTAGACAAACGGCTAATCAGAGCAGTTTGCACTTGCTGATCCGAGATCAAAATGGACTAGATGTGTTTGATTCAACCATTGGTGGCAATGGGACTAAACGACAACTACTTTCTAGACAGAAACAAGTTCTTGACTTAGAAAGCCTTAATTACCGAACTTTTGAGCAAGTACTTCCTAGTGAAAAAGGTCTAACGGTTCTTGTGGGCCAGCAAAGTGGCTGGGCGCTCAGTCAGGAAGATTTAGGATTTGTTATTGGCGTTAACTTAGCATTTTTAGTGGTGACGTTAATTGCCTTACCCCTAGTGTGGGGGGTGAGTAAGTGGCTCTCTATAAAGCTTTCAAGCCCTATTATAGACATTCAAAAGGCTACAGAAGTTCTTAAAAACGGGGACTACCATGAAGTGAAATTAGAAGACTGCGAAACACTGGAACTTCAGGCACTCTCTGAGGCAGTGGCGGCTTTGGCATTTCAACTCGGTCATCAGGAAGCACTCAGGCGGCGGTTGACGACAGACATGGCCCATGAACTTAGAAGCCCGTTAGCTGTTCTTAAAAGCCAGCTAGAAGGTATTCAAGATGGGGTTTTACTGCCTGACGAAGCAAGGCTGACCCGTCTAGGCGATGAAGTGAACCGCTTGACACAACTTATTGACGATATGAACGAGCTCACAACAGTTGAGAATGAACTATACAAGCTAGACCTTCAATCTGTAGAATTGTCTACGCTAGTCAATATACTTTTAGAGGATTTTAAATTAGTGTTTAGTTCAAAGGGACTTAAACTTCTAGGAGAAGTCCAGCCTGAACTGACACTTATTGCAGATCAGTCACGGCTAAGGCAGGTGCTGGTGAATCTGATTACCAATGCCTACAAATATACAGAACAAGGGACGGTCACGTTAAGACTTTTTGAACGAGACAATCAAGTAGTTTTTGAAATTGAAGACACTGGGGTGGGTATTTCCGATGAAGATCTGCCTTTTGTATTTCAGAGGTTTTATAGAGCAGACCCTTCGCGCAGCAGAAAGACAGGGGGGGGCGGGCATTGGACTGACCATAGCAGAAAGACTGGTTAAGGTACATGGCGGTCGAATAGAAATTAACAGTAAAATTGGCATAGGAACCTGTTTTCGCGTTTATTTACCTCAAAAATAGTTTTTTGACCATCTTCATAAGTTCTTCATAAGCTCGCTGTAGAATAAGCTCAAGAAGAAAGGAGATAAAATTATGGGTGAAAAAAATAATCGTTTAAGAACTGGGATACAAGTATTTTTCTTTTTGTTAGTGGGTGTGATAGCTGTTAATCATACTTTAGCCGAGACCGGTGCAAGCCTCCCCTTTATAGGGGCGGCATCGGTTCACGCCATTTGCCCTTTTGGGGGCGTTGAAACCCTATACCAACTCTTCACAACTGGGCAGTACATACAGAAAATCCATGCCTCGGCTTTAGTGCTTATGGGCATCGTATTTGGACTTGCCATTTTATTTGGTCCCGTATTTTGTGGCTGGATTTGTCCGCTTGGCAGTGTTCAAGAGTGGGTTGGTAAATTAGGAAAAAGACTTTTAGGAAGACGCTATAACCAGCTTATACCGAGACGTCTTGACAAAGTTCTCCGCTACCTGCGTTATATATTGCTAGGACTCGTGCTTTACAATACCGCAGTTTCAGGGATGCTTTTATTTGCAAACATAGACCCCTATTATGCGCTCTACCATTTTTGGACAGGGGAAACAGGCATTGCAGCGTTAGTTATTCTAGCAGTTACTTTGTTATTGTCCTTAGTGGTTGAACGCTCGTGGTGTAAATATGCTTGTCCTTACGGCGCAATGCTGGGTTTGTTTAACTTTGTTAGAATTTTCAAAGTCAGAAGAACCAAAACCAGTTGTATTGACTGTGGCAGTTGTGACAATGCTTGTCCAATGAATATTGAGGTTTCAAAGGGTGAAGCGGTTTTAAACCATCAGTGTATCAGCTGTTTAAGATGTACCTCTGAAACGGTTTGTCCTGTTCCGGAAACCGTTCAGCTCAGTATGAAGCTGCCAAAGCAAGACAAGGCTGTGCTTTATAAACCGCTGGCAGTGGCAGTCTTAGTGCTCATGTTCGGTGGTATTGCAGCGACATCTGTGCTTGGCTATTGGTCTACGACTACAGATAAGACACCTGAGACGTATAAAACGGGTGAAGCAGCTGGTGCGTATGATCCAAGCGATATTCGAGGTTCATACACCATAGCAGAAGTTTCAGAGTTGTTCCAGATAGAGCCTGAAATTCTACGTGAAGCTTTCCAAATTCCTATGGATGCGGACTTAAATAAGTATCAGTCTAAAAACCTTGAAGCTTTATTTGAGGGATCAACTGAGGAAATTGGAAACAGTTCTTTACAAGTGTTTGTTGCGCTGTATAAAAACTTGCCGATTGCTTTGGGCAGTGAGTTTTTACCAGACACAGCAGTGAAGCTGATTCTCAGAGATAATGACCAACTTACAGACGAACAGCGCAGCTATTTAGAAAGTCACACGCTATCAACGAGTGATAAAGAAAGCGCAACACCGCCGGCCCCAAGCGGCACAAATGCCGCAGACCCAAGCGGTGCAAGCACCGCCAAAAGCGGCACAACACCGCCTGCGGATGGTGAACCGCTAATCAATGGACAAGTTACATTCAAAGGCCTTCTAGACCTTGGTATTACTCAGGCACAAATTGAGTCAGTCATACAGGGCGAAATGCCTGCGACCAATCTGAGCGTCAGGGACTACTGCAGAGAAAATGGATTATCCTTTGGAGAAATAAAAGATGCGTTTAACGTGTTAGTAAGTCAATAATAAAAAGCCATCCGATTCAAACACTGAATTCGGATGGCTTTTCCTTATTGAGTAATTAATCCTTATTTATCTTTTAGTATATGTGCTGCACCGACAATGCCCATAGAAATACTTAATCCGGCTGCTATGATTGATAATGGGAGTATTCTGGCAATCAGTGCATCAGCAACATACTGTTCGCTAAAAACAAAAAATATAATCGATAAAACTATTAAGAGCAACAATAAAATCGGCTTTTTATAAAAATCGTTAATTCTATTTCCGTTGAGCGCTCTTATACTTCAGAATTATTTGTAGCGGTATTCAATGATTCAACACCTAAAATATCAGTATAGTACCTTCCCAGCCCAAGCATAGCATATGCAATCACCGGCACACCTAGGGCAAAAATTAACTTAAAACTAGCACCAAACCCCCAAGTCTGAGCAACCCAGCCCACGACTGGGAATAGCACAATCATCATAATACTAAAGAGCATAGATTGGAAGGACAACAGTGTTGCTCTATATTCTGAAGGAATCATTTGATTAATATAGTCTGAGAAGCTGACGTACAAAAGCCCGTCTATCATTGCCATACCTAAATAGAAGGGAATAACAAAAGGCGTAAACCCAATCCCAAACAGGCAGAGGACAATAGCTACAGAGGACCAGCGAATTAACTTCTTTTGTCCAATAAGTGGTTCTACACGGTGCGCAAGTACTGAGAAAGTAAGACTGCAAAGTGAAACCGCTGCCAGTGCAAAACCTATTTTGTACTCAGTGAACCCCATTGACTTCATGTAGTTTTGTAAGTAAAAATATAAGGTGGTGTAAAAGAGCGCAAATGCTTCTATGAACAGCATGTATCTGAAAACATGTTTATTGGCCCAAATGGCTTTAAAACTTTCAGTCATATGTGCAGAGAAGGAAACAGGCGCTTCTTCTTTTTTGCCAACTGTAGGTTCGACAAAAATCATCGCTTGAAAGATACTTGAAAAATGGATAAGCGCCGTTATGCCATAGGCCAGTTCATAGCTTCTGGTTGCAACAAACCCGCCGACAACGAGACTAGAGAGCTTTGCCGCTTGGAAGAATACTTCTTGGCGGCCCTTTATTTTTTTATAGCCATCTTCTTCGCCAAGTTCAATCAAAGAGTCATAAACAAGGGCGTCACCAGCACCGGATTCCAAATTATTGCCCAGCGCGGTGAACAGGAAGGCTAGTACAAACATTCCAAAAGAATGAGAACTCAGCATAATCAGACAAGCGCCAAAGGTCATGACTCTGCCGAGTATGCGGGAAAGTTTTCGACCAAAGCGGTCAGCAATCATGCCGGTTGGCATTTCGAAGCTGAGTGAGAAAACGTGATAAATAGACTCTAGTAGACCAATCTGCCACAGGTTCATACCCCTATAGGCGAGGTAGAGCATCCAAACGGACTCTGTGAGGGATAAGGATATTAGGAAAGAGAAGATATAGTTATTTTTAACATTAGATTTAAGATTTTTAGTCATGAGAGACTCCTTTCGAATACACGCCTTCTGGGCGCATTTTAAGCAACAAAAAAAGGACTTGGCAAGTTACCGAGTCCTTTAAAAAATGCTGTTTAAAAGGCGAATAAGGCGGCGTAACTTACAAATTTTTACAATCGATTGATAGACCTGTCGCGTCAAGGCAAAAATCATGTGTGATATTGCGCTTAAAGGCAGTCCATCGATTGGTAAAATTCATAGAGTCGAAAGCCATGTCCCTCGTTCCTTTCATCAAAATAGTCTTATCTGCACAAGGCAGACTTCATTTTCATTATAATTGACAGACTATTTAAAGTCCAGTCTTTTTAGTTCTGCGTCTGTAACTGACAATGTAGGAGCCAAGTGCCACAAATTTAAGTCCAATAGCAACCAGCAGTGCCGAAAAGGACAGCCAGTGATTTGGCAGCAGTATTAACAAAAAGACTGCTGTGCTAAAAGCGACAGTTGCTGTTTTACCAAAATGATTCGCTGGAATGACAAATTTTTCTCTTCTAAAGTATAAAAGTGCCCCAGTGCAGATCATAAACAGTTCTTTTAAATAGACAATTACTAATGCCCAGACGGGTACAATGCCCACCAGTGCCAAACAGATGAGGGCCGCCAGCAACATGAGTTTGTCTGCTAGTGGGTCAAGCAGGGTACCAAAGACTGAAACCAGATTGTAGCGGCGGGCTATTTGTCCGTCCAGTACATCTGTAATGCCTGCGACTATAAAGACGAGCAGGGCGTAAAATTGGCCGCTTGGTATACTTGAAAAGAACAGCAGTATAAAAACCGGAATCAAGCAGAGGCGAATCACGGTGAGTATATTCGGTATGTATTTCATAAAGACACCTCATTTCTATAAAAAATATTGATAACGTTATAAATGCTATAGAAAAAACAAATAATCAATTTTGCAATGCCGTTATATAATCATTATGCAGTGACCTAAGAGAAATAGACAGATTTGAAACCATGCAAATCTAATGAATATAGAGGTTTATATAATGATAGTAGATACCCATATGCACGAACGCACCTTTTCAGACGACAGCTTTCTATCCCTTGAAATGATTGTCAATCAAGCGAAGAAAATCGGCCTTGAAGGGGTGTGTATAACGGATCACGAGAGCAACGGTCTAACGGACTTTGCTGCCGAGTATAGCAAAAAAATAGGTTTTCCTATCTTTGTAGGTGCGGAAATTCTAACCTTTGAAGGCGATATAACCGTCTTTGGACTCGACCAACTACCTAAGGAAATGCTCCATGCCCAAGCATTACTCGACTTGGTAAACAAAGCAGGTGGTGTCGGCATGTGTGCCCATCCTTTTCGTCAAAACAACAGAGGCCTTGGCAATCATATTCGTGCTGTTAAAGGCTTAGCGGGTGTAGAGGCTTTTAATGGCAGTACCCCTCACCATCATAACATGAGCGCCTATCATTTGGCAAAGGAACTAAAAATTCCAACTTTCGGAGCCAGTGACGCTCATATCTTAGAGAAGGTCGGACAGTACGCGACCCTCTTCCCAGGAACGATTAGAGATACTCAGGACTTTATTGAAGCTGTTAAAAATGGCGTGACCACTCCGGCAGTCTACACACCACAAGGCTACAGGGCCTTTGATTCAAGAGACCCACAAACGGTTTCTATCTTCTTAAATACGTTTTCCCAAGACCTTTCTGCAATGGTACTGTAAGCACTTACAGTAGGGTTCATGTCTGAAAGCACATAATTGCCACAGGAATTAAGAGCAGCTGCAAGCGCCTGAATATAGGCCGCTTCGGCTGCTTTTTTGCATTGGTCCACCCCTTCCAGTTCTGGCAGGGGGACATAGAACAGCTTTCCAGAGTCGTTTATTGCGTCTCCAAGCCAGTGCTTTAGTCCGGGCAAGTCGTTGACCACGACAGGCAGGCCGCAGGCGAGCGCTTCAATGACCACTAAGGGCAGGCCTTCATAAAAAGAAGGCAGTACAAAAAGGTCTGCACTGCGAAAGGCTTCGGCAAGCGCTTCTTGCGTCATATAACCCGCATAACGAATGGGCGTACCGGACTGTAAAGCCCTATTTAGTAAACTTTCCGATTCTTCACCGCTACCCCTACCAATTAGCGTCAGTTCAAAGGCGCCTGCTGGCAATAAGTCCACGGCGGCAATTAGCTGAACAAGGCCTTTAGAAAAGGACAACTTACCTGCGTAAACAATCTGGAGTGGTCGAGAATCTAAGTTTTTTACAGCTTTAGGAGGGTAAAAAAGCTGAGCATTATAGCCGTTGCCCACTAAAAAAAGTTTAGTTCTAGGTAAACCATAGACCTGTTCTATTTCTGTAAGCTGAGCTTCATGCAGGCACAGGACAGCGTCCACCCCTAAAGAACGACTGCGAATGAATTCATTTAAATGTGGACAGAGCGCCATTTGCCTTAAGTCAGTGCCGTGACTAACGACTATGAGTAAAGGTTTTTTAGCGTCAAGCGGCAATTCAGACAACACTTCTGAAGCCATTGCAGTCATTAGCCAGAGGTGATTCGACACAATAAGATCTGGCTGAAAATCAGCAATTGCTTCTGAAATTTTAGCTTTAAAAGACTGGCAATAAGCGGCTAACTGTTCACTGCTCATTTTCGAAAACCGATGACTCGGATAGGGCATCACATCGCTCATACCGGGTAGTTTGAAAGGCAGTAATTCTGTTTCAAAGTAAAGTGGAAAAATTTCCACTGAATTTTCTTTAAAAAAAGGGTACTCATTATAAGAAAGCGGCAGACCTAGAACCGCTGCCTGCGCATAGCCTTTTGCAGCCGCCTGAATACATATGTTGTCTAAGTAGACGCCGCTGCCCGTCTGAGAAGGCAGTTGAGATAGTAAATGCAGCAATCGGCTCATAAGTAACTCCTTAATAGTAATCTTTTGACGCTACGTACTTTACGTTTATTGTACCCTAAAGTGGGTTTTGAGACACGCAAAACAATAAAATGGACCGAGGGGAGGTTTTTAGATGAATCATAGCGCACCCCGTATGAGTAGCAACCCAGCACTTTCTGTCATTGTACCGGTTTATAACCTTGTACCTTATCTGACAGAGGGGGTTGAGTCCATTCTAAACCAAAGCTTCGAAGACCTTGAAGTGCTCCTAGTCGATGATGGCTCCACTGACGGCTCTGCTCAGTTATGCGATACCTTATCCCAGCAAGACAAGCGGATTAAGGTCTTTCACAAAGACAACGGCGGGCAGGCTTCAGCACGAAATTTTGGTTTGGAACAAGCACGCGGTAACCTCATAGGCTTTGTCGATGGCGACGACTGGATAGAACCGGATTTTTATACATGTTTAGCCCGACAAATGGATCAATTTGAGGCCGATTTATCTGCCTGTAGTTTTGTAAAGGTCACAGACCGTAAACAGCTGTGTTTCCAGTCCGTGTGGGAATCAAGTCAAATGCTGCCCCCTGTAGAAGCGCTTAGGCTTATGTTTGAAAAGACAGGCATGCGTTATTCCCCTTGTGACAAACTCTATAAACACAGATTATTTGAAGGGATTCGTTACCCAGAAGGCTGTTTATATGAGGACAAAGCAACAACGTATAAATTACTGCACCAGAGTCAAATCATAGCATACAGTCCTTCAACCAAATATCATTATTACGTCAGAGCAGACAGTGTCATGCGCCGACCGCTAACAGAAAGCAATATGGCTATTTTCAAGGTCAACGAGGCCCTTATAGACTTTTTAAAGACCCACTATCCAGAACTGACAGCTAGGGCTGAGGCGAGTTATGCAGAGGAGTGTGAGCACTTGCTGGCCCGTATTGTCTCAGAAAATTACCTAGCGCCAGAAGCGATGGCCCACTGTAAGGCCATTATAGCTAGGTGAATATAACGAGGTAAGCCCATCTTTTTAGGTGGGCTTTTTTGGTGCGCCCAGCATGGGCGCACTCTAGTCGGTGCAAGTCCGATACGGAGGCTGGTAGTGCCAACCGTTAGCCAAGAGCAAGGGTGTCGTG
>JBGSUZ010000626.1:0-6303 GCA_041753235.1 Acidaminobacteraceae bacterium | reverse complement strand
CCACGACACCCTTGCTCTTGGCTAACGGTTGGCACTACCAGCCTCCGTATCGGACTTGCACCGACTAGAGTGCGCCCATGCTGGGCGCACCAAAAAAGCAGTCCGAAATAATTCGGACTGCTTTTTTATGGGCTTTAATTGAGTTCCTCACTAATAAAGTTATCCACAAAATCTGTGGATGGATTGTGCACAACTTGTGGAAAGCACCTTAAAAATCACCCATTTTGCTAGAAAAACTTCATGCTTATATCGTGTGAGCGATAAGAATGCGTCAATTCACCAGAAGAAATTACATGGACACCAGTCTTAGCTACAGCCTTAACGGTCTCTAGTGTAATACCACCAGATGCTTCTGAAATGGCTTTGTCGCCAATGCGTTTAACAGCTTCCGTCATCATGTCCAGACTCATATTATCTAACATAATGATGTCCGCGCGGACTGCCAATGCCTCATCAAGCTGCTCCAGATTCGATACTTCCACTTCTATTTTCATAGTGTGTCCAATCTTACTGCGAATCTTTTCCACAGCTGGCTTAATACCACCCGCCGCTTGTATGTGGTTGTCCTTGATCATAACGCCCTCAGAGAGGTTAAAACGATGGTTTCTGCATCCACCTACCTGCACTGCATATTTCTCCACAAAACGAAGCCCAGGCGATGTCTTGCGTGTATCAACCACCATCGTTCCGAATTCTGCTACTAAATCAGCATAGGCTTTTGAAAGCGTCGCAATGCCCGACATACGCTGCATGAGATTCAAAGTGAGTCGTTCGCCCATCAATAAACTCTGACTAGGCCCTTCTATTTCCGCAAATACCGTGCCACGGGTCAACCAATCACCATCTTGTTGATAAACCTTGACCTCAAATTGACCAGGACAAAGTTTGTTAAAAACCCGCTCAATAATACCGACACCGCACAGCACACCGTCTTCTTTAAATAAAAATTTAGCTTTTGAACGTTCCGACGCCTCAATCAAATGCTCCGTCGTCACGTCCATATAATGAATGTCCTCTTTAAGCCCGCGCTCAATAAGTTCATCCAGCAACATCCCTGTATACATGGTTTATACCCTCCCCTGCTCGCTGTTTTCATCCAAAAGGAATGCCCCCAGCGATGCGCTTCGGCTTAAGCTTCCAGTAGCAATTTCATTCGCTACCATCAACCCATTATAAAGCGCTACATACTCAAAACTCTCAATCTGACCTTTGCTTAATTCCTCTAGCCACTGTTCAAACTCAGCCTTAGCCGCAGTTAAGATTCCTCTTTTTTTAACAATGGTGAAAACCTCTGAAAAACGTTCTTTAAACAGCACCCCAAGCACCTGTAACCTAGCCCCGTCAAATAAATTCTTATTTTCATACTTCACGCTCACGTGCCCCAACACGTTTTTGCCAATCCGTTCATTAATATGGACCGTCACACGTTTGCTCAGCGCTAAACATTCAAGCAGTGAGTTGCTCGCCAATCGATTAGCACCATGGAAACCCGTGCACGCCGCCTCACCCGTCGCATACAGACCCTTCACTAAAGTAGCGCCCGTTAAGTCACACACCTGCCCATCTACGTTGCAAGAAATGCCACCCATATAGTAATGCTCTACAGGTGTAATGGGAATAGGCATCATCACCGGGTCAATACCGTTAGCCAAGCAATTCGCATATATATTTGGAAAACGAGTCTGGAATGCATTCAGCTCAAAATGGCGTACATCTACAAACACAGACCTTCCCATGAGTTGTTGTTCATTTATCGCCTTTGCAACCACATCCCGCGGTGCAAGTTCCATCATCTCATGTTGATCCGTCATGAATCGCTCACCCAGATTATTAATCAAATAACCGCCCTCGCCTCGAACCGCTTCCGAAATGAGGAAATAACTGCCATCCTTAGTTTTCATAGCCGTTGGATGGTACTGAATAAATTCACTGTCCCGAAGCACCGCACCTGCGCGAACAGCCATCGCTATGCCGTCGCCCGTATTGACCGTTGCATTCGTCGTGGAACGAAAGAGGCCCCCAATGCCCCCAGTCGCTATCACCACCTGATGACACAAAGCTACAATAACTTCACCTAAACCCTCGCGATAAACCAGCCCACAGACCTCAGCTTCCTCTGTAACAACATCTATCGCTTGCGCCTGAGTCTTTACCACTATGTTTTTACGGCCTGCTAACGCCTCAATTAGAGCGTTCATGACCGCTTCTCCAGTCAGGTCTTTTGAATGTATAATTCTTCTCTTCCGATGTCCGCCTTCTGCGGTCATTGCAATAGAACCATCCTCATTTTGATCGAACTTGGCCCCCATAGCCAACAATTCGTCTAGGACAGGCTGGCTCATTTCAATCATCCGAGCCACAATCTCAGCATCATTATAGAAGCTGCCTGCTTTCAAGGTATCTTGTACATGAGACGCATAGTCCTCATCCAAAGTCATTGCAATGCCACCCTGTGCGAGCTGACTATTGCAGTTCGTTAAATTATCCTTTGTCAAAAGAAGCACCTTTAATGACGGATCGAGTGTCAACGACGCAAAAAGCCCAGCAATGCCTGCTCCTACGACAACCACATCGTAAACTTCACTCGAAGAGTCCAAATTAAAGTTCTGTAGATAACGCTTATACATTGACTTCAAGCATGCGAATGAGAGACTGTTCCGCTCTTTGGCGCATCTCTTCATCCACAATGATTTCATGCTGCTCGTACTGAAGTGCTTCTAAAACATGAGTGAGTGTCGTCTTCTTCATATTTTGGCACACCAGACACTTAGACAATAAGTGACATTTTTTATTAGGCGCCATTTTTTCAATGGTGTGGAGAATGCCTGCTTCCGTTCCAATAATAAACTCTTCATCAGGTGAATTCACAACATAATCTATAATTTGAGACGTACTGCCAGCAAAATCTGCAAATTTTACAATAGCCGGGTTACATTCTGGGTGAATCAGAAGTTTCACGCCAGGGTGCGCCGCTTGCATCTCTAAAACGTCTTCTTCTTCAACGCGTTCGTGAGTAATACAGAAACCGTCCCAAAGAAGAATCTCTACTTCTGGAACCTGTTGTGCAATAAAACCACCCAAATTTCTATCCGGTACAAAGAGAATCTTCTCCGCACCAAGAGACTTCACTACATTTAGTGCATTCGATGACGTACAACAAACATCCGTAAAAGCTTTTACCTCTGCAGAAGTGTTCACGTATGCCACGACTGGAATACCTGGATTCTCTGCTTTAAATTTCTCCAAATCAGGTCCCGTAATCATATCCGCCATCGGGCAACCTGCATCCAGCGCGGGAAGTAATACTTTTTTATTTGGACTTAAAATTTTTGCACTCTCCGCCATAAAGTGAACCCCACAAAAAACAATAATGTCCTTGTCGGTATTCTGAGCATATTTTGCCAGCGTATAAGAGTCACCCACAACGTCCGCCACATCTTGAACTTCGCCCACTTGGTAATTGTGCGCCAAAATAAGTGCATTTTTCTCAACTTTTAACCGATTGATTTCTTCCATCATTTCCTTAATCGTCATCTTTACATTCCTTTCAACACAGTCACTGACGCTTAGCCTTTACAGCTGTCTTGTCACCTATTGGCTAAATAAAAACCTTGCCACTGCAAGATTCACTGAGGGATAAAGTCCCGCGCCTTTAATTGCTTCATGATTTTTTCAAAAGTTTCCTCCCGATCCACTTCGATGGTGTGAAAGTGAATCCCCTCTGTCAAAGACGACAGAGGCGTTGCCTTTTCAAGGCTAAGACGCTGGAGAAATTCTCGTATATCTTCACGACTTTGTATTACTAAGGGACAGACTATGTCACCATAAATAGGATGACTCACCGCAATGTTTAGCATTCTACCACCGTAGTCTACCACAATTTGAAGTTCTTCTTCCATACGTTCTGTGCCCATATGATAGGATGCAAAAGTCTTTAAAAGACGTTCACCCTTCTCGCTTTGAATATAATATCCATTGAGTGCAGCCACAATCTCATGTCCGCTAGCTCTTAATACTGCTACGTCCTGCACGATTACCTGTCGGCTTACCTGAAATTTCTGAGCCAAACAGTTCCCCGTCAAAGGGATTTCGCTCTCCCTTAATAGCTCAAGAATTGCATTTCTTCTGATCTCGGTCATTGCGTTCCCTCCTCACCCCAATTATAGCAGAGAACGATATAAAAAGGGACCACTAACGATCCCTTTTACTCTCTATTTATGATGCTTTTCCATCAGCTTGCTGACGTTGTTTCTAGAGTTTATAATGTGATTTACAATCGCATCCACCGCTTTGTCCGCATCTCTACTTATGAAAGCTTCAAGAATAAACTTATGCTCTTCAAGTGCTCTGTCGATTCGGCCTTCACTTTTAAGCGACTCATTACGTGTCGATTTGATGAACAACTGGAAATCTTTTAGAACGTGTTCTAAATACCTAGATTTTGTGCCTCTGTACATCGTTTCATGGAACTTCGTGTTGAGCTCAAATGTCTTTTCTACATCCTCTTTAAAAGTATAAAACTCCATGAGGTCATAAATTTCTTTTAACTGCTCAACTTCAGAATTATCCATACGCTCAACCGCCCATTTAGCTGCAATGGCTTCTATGGCTAATCGAATGCTATAAATATCTTCAATATCCTGATCCGTAATCCCCTTGACGATAACGCCACGGTTCGGCATACTTTCAACTAACCCATCTAGTTCCAGCTGCTTCAGAGCTTCTCTAACAGGTGTTCTGCTGACGCCGAGTTCTTCTGCAAGTTTTGCTTCAACAATCTTGTCGCCATTGGCATACTTGCCATTTAGAATGTCTTCTCTCACGCGTTCAAATATTATTGCTGTTAGCGATCGATTCTCCTTACGCTGATCAAATAGATCCATTGAATTCTCTCCTTCATGTACAGTTCTAAATACAATTCACGATAATTCTACCATCATTCAGGAAACAATGTCAATGCGAAAATAGGACAAAAGCCTTGAAAATACTTATATTAACAATTTGTAACCAGTAAATAATTATTTAGCCATCTCCCCAAATTACTAAGAACTTGACAGCGTATTCAACCCCATCTTGCAACCGATGTTAAGACAAATTCCATTATTTACTGCTCAATCTTCTTAAAAATAACGTAAGAATAAGCCACGGGAATGAAAAGCACTACCATGAGTAGAATAAATAACGGCAACGCAAATTGTTTAGAAATAAAGAAATTTGCAAGAAAAGCTGTCAAACCTGCTATGGTATAGACAAACCCTCCCATTCTATGGGTCTTTCGCCATACCTCTTCACTGGCTAAAGTCCACGGTGTTTTAATCCCATAAAAATAGTTAGGACGAATTTGAGGCATAAAGTTTCCTATCACTACGAACATAAGTCCTATTCCGGCGATAGAAATTCTGGGCATATCCAGTTCTGCACCCAGACTTGCACTGATTGCAAGCCACTGCATACCAATCATAAAAAGTACCATAAATAACTCAAAAAAACCATAGGCTCTGTAATGTTGGTCATAAGACTTTCTTCGCGGATCAATCCTCGGTAAAAACTCCATCATTAAATAGAGGCCAACAGGAAGTAACATCAACCAAATAAAATCTTTCTTTGACATATAGGATTGAATTTCCCCAGTAAAACTCCAATGAGAAGGCATTTGTTGCGGTAGCCGTGTATATACAGCAGAAAATGCTGCCAAAGTAATCATGTTAGCTGCTGCCACCAGCAAATGCAACCTATATTTGAAACGGCGCTTATTCGCCATTTCCTTTTCATCTAGTACCCTATTATCATCTTTAGAGCTATTTTTTAAATTCTTGTTTGTCCCCATCATTACAAATCCTCTCCCTCCTGAAAAAAATTAAAGAACCATTTACTAACTTCTTGAAATACAGTCGTATTCAAACTATAAATAATACTTTGACCTTCTTTTTCCGAACTTATTAGACCCGAATTTTTTAAAATACTTAAATGATGGCTAATAGAAGGCTTACTCATTTCAAAAGCATCTGCAATATCGCCCGCGTTCATATCTTTTTTTGAAAGCATTTCTAAGATTCTTCGCCTCGTTGGATCAGATAATGCCTTAAATGTATCATTCATAACCGTCACCTCCTTCTGTATCAATCTGTACATTTATGATACGAACCACTGTACTTATTTAGATATTTAGACAATCATCTAAATACAGCATACAACGACCACTCCATTTTGTCAATCTTCTATTATTGGTCCTGATACCTTGATTAAATACTTCAACTTTAATCAAAAACGAAAAAAAGAACCTGCATAATTGCAAGTTCTTTT
>JBGSUZ010000625.1:0-6865 GCA_041753235.1 Acidaminobacteraceae bacterium | reverse complement strand
ATTATTTGAAGTGCCCAGAATATAGTTCCTACAAGAACTATTACATCGCCTTGCTGGACTACAAAACCTTCTTTAACGCACAGGAGATAAAAACCAATAACAGCTACACCTACCCCAATCCAAGTTAAAATGTCCACACGTCTATGCATAAAAAGCCCAAAGATTGGTACTAACAGTATGTATAATGCAGTAATAAAACCTGCTTTACCAGCAGTTGTTTCCACAATGCCAATTTGTTGAAACGAAGCCCCAAAAAACAATGCAACCCCGCACAAGATGCCCCCTACAAGCAAATCTTTTCTTTTCATAGTACTGACATTAGTTTCCCCAGTTCTTGCTTGTCGCTTACGTTTGGCGTTATCAAAGAACCAGATTACGAGTAATAAACACATAGAACCCAATAAAAAGCGTGTCGCACCAAATGTAAATGGTTCGATGTAGTTCATGCCTAGCTTTTGAGTAATAAACGAGGTGCCCCAGATAATAGCGGTAATCAGTAATAAGAGTTCGCCTTTAAACTTGTTCATGTGCTGCCACCTTTCACGTCTGCTGTGGAAATTGTCTTATTCAATTTCCTCGTTATGTAATGGAACCCGCTCTAAAATCTACCCAGCTTCTATTATAACGAGGGTATGCATCGAATTCAATACAATAACTTTCAAACTTGTACTGATGTCAATATAGGAATTATAATTACGCCTTAGTCATAACCAAAAATACTGTGTAAGCAACATAGATCAAACAAAGTACGATGCCCTCTGCCTTGACAATCTTTTTCCCTGATTTTGAAAATTGAAATAAAAGCAATGTTAGGACTACGTTGAGAATCAGCTCAATGGTTAAGCTCACATCAACCGCTAATGGACTGATGGCTGCTGACGCCCCTAGAACGAACAGTATATTAAAAATATTACTTCCGATGATGTTACCCACAGCTATATCGGTTTGTTTCTTCATGGAAGCCACAGCACTTGTTATGAGTTCAGGCAACGATGTCCCTATTGCAACAATTGTCAAACCTATCAACGATTCACTCAGTCCAAATTGTCTGGCAATTTCGATACTACTCTTTACGACAAGGTCGCCACCTAGTATAATAGCTGCAATGCCGCCTATTGTAAAAAGTGTACATTTCCCAAGTGGCTGAGAGAGTGTCTCTTCAACGCTACTATCCACCTCTCTGCTGGCTCTTGCTACTTCAAAGATGTAGTATAGGAATACTGAGAACAGCAGCAGTAAAATAAGACCATCACCTCTAGAGAGGAGCGGCGTTTGATTGACGCCAAAAATATTGTCTAGTGCAAGAATTGCCAGTGCAGCCCCTGCGAGTAGCATCAATGGAATTTCTTTGCGTATCGTTTGACGTTCAACGGTCAGCGGAAATAATATGGCTGATAAACCAATAATAAACGTGATGTTAAAAATATTACTTCCAAGAACATTTCCTAACGCTATACCTGTGTTGCCTTTTATTGCTGCACTAATGCTAACTGCAGCCTCAGGAGATGAAGTTCCAAAAGCTACAATAGTGAGACCGATTAACAAGGATGGAATCTTGAAGTGCTTGGCAACGCCTGATGCCCCATCGACAAAAAAATCTGCCCCTTTAATGAGCAATAGAAAACCTACCAATAGAAATAAATAAGTCATGTTCTTCTCCTTTTTAAGTAAACTAAAACATGTGTGATTACATTTCCTACAATTTAATAACCACACTATAAGATATTATACAGGTTAACACTTATTTAGATATAGCAATTTACTCAGAAACTGATGCTTTTTTTAAGGAGCGCTTAGAAAAGAAAAAATGTCCACTCAGTCCAAAGGCTTTCAAGTGTTTGACTCAGTGCTTCTTTTTCTAAGTTAAGCATTGTTAACTGTTGATAGTCTTGTCCTGCCGCTGTCATGGCTTCTTCTAACGCTGCCATAGCCGCTTCACAGGCTTCAATTCTAATTTCTAGCACTTCCGTCGAAACGACTTTTGGGGACTGTGCTGGCATACACTTTACTTCTTTTATGCGTTCAACTTGCTCACTTCGTATTTCTTTGTAAAAATCGTAGTTGCCCTCATATCCTTTCAACTTTCTATCCTCAATCGCCACTAACCGCTGTGCAACCTTATTAATAAAGTAGCGGTCATGGGAAATGAAAAAGATAGTCCCATTAAAGTCCTCAAGCGCCTCTTCAAAAGTCTCAATAGAGTCGATGTCTAGGTGGTTGGTGGGCTCATCTAAAATCAATAAATTGACCTCTTCATACAACAATTTTGCCAATTTAAGTCGAATCCGCTCACCACCAGAAAGTTCACATACCTTAGTAAAAACTCGTTTACCGTAGAACATATACTTCGCGAGGTATTCCCTCGCTTTGCCCTCAAGTATAATCACTTCGTCTCTAAAACACTCCAGTACTGTGTGTTCTTCATTGATAAAGGTAATTTCCTGTGGCAGGTAGGCCGCCTTCACGTTGGCGCCTAAGGTGAGGTGTCCGCCATCGGTTGGCATTTCACCTAGGAGCATTTTTAAGAAGGTTGTTTTGCCGCAGCCATTTGGCCCGACTAGTCCAACACGCTCGCCGTATTGAACCATTAAGTCCGCACTGTCTAAAATAACCTTGTCTTCAAAGCGCTTGCTGACCTCTATGGCCTTGATAACTTCGTTACCCGAGCGCTGGGTCGACTTTAAGTTCATACGCATGTTAGGACGCTCAAAGACGGGTCTATCCACACGTTCTAGTTTGTCCAGCTTGATTTGAATACTGGCTGCCCTTCTGAAAAATTTGTTGTTGTCCGCCTTTAGTGCCCAATCTCTAAGCTCTTTTACAGTCTTCTCCATGTTACTGATTTTCTTTTGCTGCTCCCTGTAGTCCTCGTATTGAATGCGCATTTGTTCTTCCTTTTGCGCCACATAAGACGAGTAATTGCCCTTGAACGTCTGAGCCGTCATGTCCTCAATTTCTATAATCTTATTCACTGTATTGTCTAAGAAATAGCGGTCATGGGAAACGATGATAATGATGCCACTATATTGGCTCAAATAGGTTTCTAGCCACTCAATAGACTCAGTGTCAAGGTGGTTTGTTGGTTCATCTAACAACAAAATATCAGGTCTGTCCATGAGCAGTTTGCCGAGCATAACAGTCGTCTTTTCACCACCACTGAGCTGGATGAAAGGTTTTTCTAGAAAACTGTCGCTGAGTTTTAAACCCGTACAGATTTTTCCGAATTTTTCCTGCATGTCATAGCCGCCTTTGACTTCGTAAACCTCTGTCAGGCGGGCGTAGCGCTTCATGATTTTCTCTAATGTTTCAGCGTCTTCTGTCTGCATTTGCTGTTCTAGTTCACGCATTTGCTGTTCTAGTTCAAGTACCTCTTCAAAAGCAAGGTTCAGAACATCTTTAACGCTATAATGCTCTGGGAAGCTTGGAATTTGGTCTAGGTAGGCAACGGTTGCTTCCTTTGGTTTTGAAATCCATCCAAAGTCGTAACCCTTGCTCCAAGAACCTGGGTAAAGGTTAAGTGGCTCAATACCAGCAATCATTTTGAGTATAGTACTTTTGCCGCAGCCGTTGGCGCCGACTATGCCAACGCGTTCCCCTGCATATACTTGGAAGTTTAAGTCCTTTAAAATGAGCGTGACGCCCATGTGTTTCATAACTTGATTAAATGATAATTCAAACATATATTGTCCCTTCTTTCTCTCGTCACATGTCGCACGCTGTGAGCTGAGCAGAAGGAGGCTGTATTTACTTGTTTTATTCAATTTTATTGATTCCGTTTTCGGAACATAAAAAAACTGTAGGAGCGTCTCTCCTACAGTGGTTTTTAGCGATGGTTTAGTCTGCGCGAAATAAACCCTCTGGGTTATTCGTCAAACTGTTCATTCACTTCAAGTCAAGTAAGCTGCCTCTAACTGCATGTCCTTACAAAGCGTACAACAAATAAGCCTATTTTCTATAGGCATAACCTGTATGTTGCGTTCATAAAGTCTATTGATTTAATTAATCAATAATTAGCAGTTAGATGGTGTCATAAAGTAAATCGCCCCTTTTTCCTTGAAATTAGTTTTAGTATAGCAAGGCTTCTTTATTCTGTAAAGAAATATTTATACAAGTAAATATTTCTTATTCCTAGTTTATTAATTGGCTGTGTCGCAGTACTCGCAAGTTACTGGCCCAAAACCTTTTAGTACAACATTTGCACCGCAGTTTTTGCATAGGATTGTGCCTGAGCGTGGTTCTTTTTGGGTTTTTTTATGGTGGTCAGATAAGTGAATAGATGTAGGTGTGTTGGTACGAGTTTTAGTGCTAGAGTAGTAATTCCCCTCACCGTCAATTACTAAATAGCCTTCTTTAACAACACCATTTGTAATGTAGCCATACATAATGAGTTCATTAAAGTATGCTATGACAGCTTCGGAAGATATGCTCATCGCTTGAGCTATTTCGTCAATTCTTCTTATTTCTCTAATAAAGACCAAGTCAACAAACCGCATGAATCTCAATTTTGCTTTCCTGCAATTATGATAGACAAATAAATGAATGCCACCAAAAACCAAAGCAACTATCGATATAAAAATATTATTTTGTGGTTCTTGCCCCTCTATCTTTCCAGGTAAAAAGAAATATAATAATGCCATCAATAAGAACATGATTCCAAAGAACCCAAATACGATGCTCAAAACACCATTGGACTCTCTATCAATCTTAGAACGTTGATACATGAAAACCCATGAAACAGGCGTAAAAAATGTAAAGAAAATAAAAATTATTAACCACGAATAAATAATTGGTACTTTGGGTTTTCTTAGTTGACCTTTATTATAAGAGTTGTTAACAAGTGTGTTTGATGACATTCTTTTAACCTCCACTGACTGTATTTATATCTTACTACCAGCTTAAATTAATAACTACCTCGTCTAGTAACCATTAACTCAGATTTTCTTTTTACCATAAGCGATGAAATATGGTCAATGACTTCCAAAATCATTTCATTAGTCGTCTCTTTTGTATCAAACAAAGTCTCTAATACTTCTATTTCATCTAGTATCAATGAATCTAAATGATTAGATTCTCCATTGTCACCATATTTAAAATCCTCATATAAATCATTTAGCGGTTTCTCATATTCTGAATTTGAATGACTCGATTTAAGCACAAAAAGCTTTTGCTCACACATTACAATCAATTGTCCAGCATACTGTGCATCTTTTTCACTTTCGTTAAATTTATTGCCTAATGTTGTAAGCACGATAAGTAATATAAAGGTAGCCCCTATTAGAAGAAGCTCAACAGCCCACATTACCCCACTGTTATAATGCGCTATATTGCTCAAAACGGCTAAGAATAACACAATAAACCAATAAAGCGATACAATTGTTGTAGAACCCGCAGTAATTAATGTGGAGGTGCTATATGACGATCGATTTAACAACATAAAAAATACCGAGATCATTACCAGTTCGGAAACCAATAAGAAACAAAATGAAATCCATGAAGCACCACTCTTTTCAGGACTTAGTAAAAAGTAAATAGCTGTGGTCAGAACAATTAATATACTGCCCGAAACGCCTAATGCTACATTACCAATACGCTTTTTCATATTTACATCCACCTTATAGTTTATTGCCGCATTCTGGACAAAACTTAACGTTTGGTATAGCAATTATTGCACTACACTTAGGACAAGGTTTTGACTTTGCGGTTCCACAGGAAGGGCAATCCGTAGCACTTTCAGGTAAGTCTGCACCACAATTTGAACAAGGCCTATACGCATTGCCGCATTCCGGACAAAATTTAGCTGTTTTAGGGAATCTTGTACTGCACTCGGCGCAGCTAACGGTTGCTTGCATATTATGCAGTTCGTCACCGGCAGGACGCTCAATTGTATCAAAACCGCAGGTTGAACAAAACCGACTATTTGAATTCATATTGCTATTACATTTAGGACATTTTTTTATCCCATTAGTATTTATTGAGTTTGATAACTGAGACATAGCACCGCCGAAGGCACCACCCATGCTGACACCCATACCAACACCTAGTCCTGCACCCATAAACCCTGACTGAGATGAACCGGGATTTGTAGCTGCGCCTTGTAATGCATTAAAGGAACGTTCTTGCACATAGTCATAACCAATAATATCCATTTCAGCTTTTTTAGCCAATGCTGCTTTTAACTGCATGACTGCACTATCATTTTCAGGAACACTAATGTCATTCACATAAAAATTGACTAGTTGAATGCCATAGTCACTAAATACAGGCGCCATTCTTTCTTGTAAATAATTAGAAAGTTCAAGTAAATACGCATTGATCTCCAAGGCACTTACATTATTTTTTATAAGGTATGATGAAATAGCGTCCTTAACATTTGTTAAATACAGTCCTTTAAAATGCTTTTTCATTGTATCTTGACTAAACTCATTGAGTGTCCCTGTTAGTTTAATCAAAAACTTTTTAGAGTCAGTGACTTGAATACCAAATTGACCAAAAGATCTTAACGGTAAAAATAGGTTATATTTAGGGTCTTGAATCTGGATTGGTGTAGCCGTTCCCCATTTTACATCCAATGCATACTTTTTATTAACATACCAAACTTCCGCCGCAAAAGGAGACTTGCCACCAAAAGGCATGTTAACCAAATTGTTCAAAATAGGAATATTGGCGGTTTCAAG
Source organism: Acidaminobacteraceae bacterium (assembly GCA_041753235.1). Classification (GTDB taxonomy): domain Bacteria; phylum Bacillota; class Clostridia; order Peptostreptococcales; family Acidaminobacteraceae; genus JBGSUZ01. The sequence goes on along the minus strand of JBGSUZ010000625.1, from coordinate 191 downwards.
CGTATGACGTCCAGCCATAAACACATCACAGGCTTTCCCGCCTTTAAACAGAACAGCTTCATAAGCCTCATTTACAATCAGTTGCGTCCAAGTACCGAGTTCAACGTTAGGGTATTTCCAAGCTAACAAGGATGGGTCTCCCTCAAATTTCACTACCTCAATAATTGCCATATTTTATCCACCTTTATGTA
>JBGSUZ010000624.1:0-4154 GCA_041753235.1 Acidaminobacteraceae bacterium | reverse complement strand
GGCAGTACAACCAACTGGGAGAGTGCTTATAAGAAGTGGCATATGGGTGTCAAACCCTTTAACTTGGCACAGGCCAGAAGTTATTTAGACTGGCTTGGCATGTATGCACTGGACGAAGCCGAGAACAGTGTAGACGTAGATTGTCTGGAAGCTGTTTTTAAGCGATCGGTACTGGGTTTGGAAGGGACACAGGCTCACTTTAGCTTTAAGCGTATGCCTGTAGCTGAGGTAGTTGCAGCACGTACGGAAGAAGCCATTGCAATGGATCAACTACAAGAAAAATTGTCTGCATGTTTCAAGGAATTAAGTGACTTTGATCATTTGCCGTTAACGCAAAAACTGAACCGACACTACGAAAAGCAAGGCGGACAGCTACCGAGTAAAATTAGCGTTAGCGCATTGAAGCGGCTTAAAGAACAACCATCAGCGGAGCAAACCTATATTTTGCAGCCCCTTGCCAGACCATGTTGGGAGCTTAGTGACGAAACCATAGGCGCAGCTGAACGGGGCACGGTATTTCATAAAATACTTCAACATATGGTCTATAGAGGTGCTGAAACCTTCTCGGAGTCAGAGGCTTTGGACATTAAAGAGCAGTTGACTGCCAAAGGCATTTTGAGTCTGGCACTAGCAGACGCAGTGCCAAACAAATGGGTGCTCGGTTATATGGACACTGACATGTACAAACGTATTGGCAAGGCGAAGCGCATTGAAAAGGAATATCCATTTATTATTGAAAAGCAGATTGGCACTGACAAGACACTGGTTCAAGGGATTATTGACCTTTATTTTGAAGAGGCTGACACAGTGGGTGGCATTTTAGTAGACTTTAAAACAGACTATCTAAAAGGCAAGTCGGAAGTTACTGCAGCGGTTGAGCGTCACCGTGAACAATTGATGTTATATGCAGAAGCTATAGAACGGGTAGAAGGTGTGCCGCCAAGAGAAATTTGGCTATACTTTGCTTCTGTGCAACTTTGGAAACAAGTGCAATAGTGTATTGTATGGGTACAAGAAGGCGTAAATATCAAAAGGACTTGTTTAATTGACAAGTCCTTTTATAATTGTACTTAGAAATCATAATTTACTAATACAATTTTGAAAGGATGTTTACGATGGATATGAATCAAGCAATATTTGAGAAAAAAGAAAGACCTATCTCAGCAACGCGAGAAGTGGTATTAGATGGCTTGTTGGTTGCAATAGTCTTTGTAATGACTTATTTTATACAAATCAAGTTGCCTGTTGCGGTGAATGGCGGCTTAATACACATGGGTAACGTAGCCCTATTCACCATCGCTTTGGTATTTGGCAAACGCAGAGGTGCTATAGCTGGCGCATTTGGTATGGGGCTATTTGACATACTTTCTGGCTGGGCTGCATGGGCACCGTACACCTTTGTGATTCGTGGGGTTATGGGCTTTATTATAGGCAGTGTATCTGATACAAAAGAGAAAAATGGAGCGAGCATGCTCTTTAATTTAACAGCTATCGTTTTGGGCAGTATTTGGATGATTGCTGGTTATTATGGGGCAGAAGGTTTTATGTACGGTAACTGGACAGCGCCTATGACCGCAATTCCGGGCAATATTATTCAATTGGTTATTGGAACTGTGGTAGCAGTACCACTCAGCAGAATGCTTTTAAGATTTCAAAAGACTTTTGGCAGATACTAAGTCAGGCACTTTGGTTAAACTTGTTTAGATTAGGTCTGTAAAAAGATAGAGGAGTGTATGCAAATGTATGGATACAATTTAATGACGCCGGGACCGACCAATGTCCATGAGTCTGTATTGGCAGCTATGGCGAAAAATTATACAAACCCAGACTTAGACAGTGATTTTTTTAAACTTTACGCAGACACGGCTGACAAAATGAATCAGCTGGTGGGCAATGGCGGCGGAAAAACTTATTTACTTTGTGGCGAGGGCATTCTTGGATTAGAAGCTGCTTGCGCATCTTTTATTGAACCGGGCGATCGGGTATTGACCATCGCTAACGGTATTTTTGGCAGGGGTTTTGGTGAGTTTTCATCTATGTATGGCGCTGAAGTGGTTTATTATGAAAGTGAACCGACCAAGGGCATTGATCCAGTGGCTTTAAAAACATTTATTGAAGCCAATGGGCCGTTTAAAACAGCGACGGTTGTGCACTGTGAAACCCCTTCTGGTTTGACCAATGACGTTTCAACAATTGGTCCACTTTTAAAAAGTTTTGGTATTATGTCTATTGTAGATTCGGTTTCTGCAATAGGTGGCGAAGCCATGGAAATGGCGGCGTGGGGTCTAGACGTGGTTCTTTGCGGTTCTCAAAAGGTTATTTCAGCCCCTCCGGGGATGACGATGGTAAGCTTAAGTCCGAATGCTTTAGCTTACTTGGACAATCGTAAAACGCCTATAGCGGGTTTTTATGCCAACCTTCAAATTTGGAAAGACTATGAGAAGAAGCAGTGGTTCCCATACACCCAGCCAATTCACATGATTGCTGGCCTTAAATTAGCACTGGACCGCATAGAACGCAAAGCTTCGGTAGAACGGCATGAACGCTTGTCAGAAGCAGTGAGAAAAACCTTGGTGAAGTCTGGTTTTGAACTCTTTGCCAAGGAAAGTTATGCGAATACGGTTACGACGGTGCTATTGCCTGAAGGCTTAGACTTCAAAGTGTTGCTTGATTGCCTGAAAAATGACCACAAAGTCCTTATTGGCGGCGGTTTTGATTTCTTAGACAACAAAATTTTCCGTATTGGGCATATGGGTGAAAATGCAACGGAAGATAGACTCAGCGCACTGTTCCTTGCACTAGACGGTGCTTTTGATACGTTAAATGTGCCGCTTCAAGAGTCGCTTCAAAACGGCTTTGAAATGCAAATTAATCGCGCTAACTTAAAATAAAACATTTTCTAGAATATTAGACGCCTCGGAGGCTTAATCCGAGGCGTTTATCATTTGTGGGCTTTTTGGTATAATGGAGCTGATTATTTATAAAATACATACTGATGGCAATTTTGTTCACTAATGAAGGAGATCAATACAATGTACGAAGGTAGAATTTTCAGACCACCCAGCGAAGCTTCCAGTTTTATTCTTCAAGTGACAGTAGGGTGTGCTCACAATAGTTGCACTTTTTGCAACATGTACAAAGAAAAACAGTTTAGAATCAAACCGCTTGAAGACGTGCTTGAGATTATTAAGGCGTTTTCAACCAAATACCCAGAAGTAGAGCGTGTATTTGTTGCAGACGGTGATGCGCTTGTACTCCCAATGGCCTACTGGGAAACGATACTACTGACGTTGAAGCAAAGCTTTCCAAGACTTAAACGTGTTACCTCATATGGCACGCCTAAAGATGTGCTTGGAAAGACCTTGGACGAACTGAAAACCCTAAAAAACGACGGACTTGAAATGATTTATATGGGCCTAGAAACGGGTTCAGATTCATTACTTAAGAAAATTCGCAAGGGCGCAACGGCTACTGAAATGGCTGAGGCAGGACAAAAGCTAAAAGCAGCAGGACTACGCCAGTCGGTTACCGTCATATCCGGTATAGGTGGGAGAAGTGACTGGGAGGAACATGCAGTGAAGACTGCTGAGGTACTCAATCTCATGAACCCAGAATATGTAGGCCTGTTGACCTTATTGCTAGACGATGACACACCAATGTTAGAGGACATTCGAAGCGGAAAAATGGCGGTTCTCAGCGCGGAAGAGGTGCTACGTGAAACCCAGTTGCTGCTTGAAAACCTTGACTTAAGCGATTGCCAATTCCGCAGCAATCACGCCTCTAATTATCTGGCTCTATCAGGACATTTACCTACAGATAAAAAGCGCTTGCTTACAGAAATTGACTCAGCACTTAAAAATCAAGGTCAGTTAAAGTCAGAATGGCATAGAAGACTGTAAAGGTTTTAGTTGCTTTAAGGTGCATAGAAGATGCATATAAGATGAAAACTGGGGTAAAAACCTCAATATAGTTTATTATTAGCAAAGCTTTGGTTATACACTAGAAAGGTCGTTGGTTTTATGTCGTATGAAAAAGAACTAGAGATTGCAGTAAAGGCGGCAAGGGCGGCGGCAATCCATATACTTGAAATTTATAATCAAGGGGTGGAAGTGAAAACTAAAGAAAATAACACCCCAGTCACACGAGCCGACATG
>JBGSUZ010000623.1:0-16428 GCA_041753235.1 Acidaminobacteraceae bacterium | reverse complement strand
CCCATACATCCTTATGAACTACGACAATACACTTGATAGTACTTTAACTTTAGCTCATGAATTTGGTCATGCACTTAACTCGCAATATTCTAACAAAACACAAGACTACATAAATGCAAACTATCCAATTTTTACTGCAGAAGTAGCTTCTACAACAAATGAATTATTGGTTATGGATTACCTCATCAAAAATACTAAGAACAAAGACGAAAAATTATTCCTAATCAATAAACAAATCGAGAACATCAGAGGTACTATCTATTCACAAGTTATGTTCGCAGAATTCGAACAGAAAACTCACGAAATCGTTGCGCAAGGTAAGCCACTTTCACCCGAAGTACTTAATAGTACTTGGCTGTCTCTTGTAAAGAAATACAATGGTAAAGATGTTATTGTACCAGATGCTTCTAAATACTACTGGTCAAGAATTTCTCACTTCTACTCACCATTCTACGTTTACAAATATGCGACTTCAATGTCAGCTGCCTACAGCATAGTAAACCAAATGAACGGTAAAGACAGTGAAAAAGCAATTGAAAACTACTTAGCATTCTTAAGCGCTGGTGGCTCAATGACACCAGTAGATTCACTTAAACTTGCAGGTGTTGACATGAACAGCCCTGAATCAGTAGACAGTATCCTTAAGTACTTTGGTAGCTTAGTAGATGAATATGATAAGCTTCTCAAAGAAAAGAAAGCTGCTCAAAAGAAAGCGAGCTAATTTATCAACCACAGTTAATCAAAAGAGTAGACATAATATAATTATGTCTACTCTTTTTTATTTTTCTGCTGATTAGGATCAAATTCATCAATTAACTCGTAATTTTTAACAATATCACGTTTAACGTTTTTCTTATGAGCCGCATAGAGCTGTGTCGTTGTTACATTGTCATGGTCTAACAGGTTCTGCACATCATAAATAGAAAAACCATATTCAATCAGCGACGAAGCAGCGGTCGCTCTTAGCTTATGTGGGCTAAAGCCTTCCGAACGGCTCGTACCAAGGGGGATAGAGGTATACTTTTTTACTAATTCCCGTATAGCGCGAACTGTTATGCGTGAACCTTGAAGGGAGAGAAAAAGGGCGTCTTCATCGGTCATTTTGTCCTTTAGCAGCGAACGCTCCTGAGTTATGTACTGCTCAACGGCAAACACCGCAGACTGGTTAAGTGGCATATTAACTTCTTTGCCACGTTTTCTATAAATCTTAAATTCGCCACGCCCAAAGTTAAAGGAACTTAGGTTGAGTTGCTGTAACTCGCTTAAACGCAGTCCAAAAGTAGTGAAGAGTAGGAGAATCGCCTTATCTCTATATTTTGTTTTTTCCCAGTATTGACGTTCTTTGTCAGTTAAACCTGCGCCATGATCCACAGCATCTAGCATAACAGCAACTTCATCAATTTCTAATTTTTTGATAGCATCAGGCTGTGGCTTAGGCAGTTTAATTGGGTTAAAACCATCTGTGATATTACGTTCTAAAGTATCATCTCGGTAAAGATACTTAAAGAGTACACTGAGACTAGATTTTTTTCGAGAAAGCGAACGGTTGTGATTTTCCATAATATAATCTGTGTCTTTACCAGAAACAAAATAACGGCTACAGAATTCACCTAAATAGCGGTTAATGTCCTTAGCCTTAAGTTGATTGAAATGATCCACCGTTAATTCAGTGGTCGTATTAACTGGGAATTGATGGATTTCAAAAACCAAGTATCTGCAAAAGAAATGAATGTCTGACAAGTATGCCAAACGCGTATTGATGCTAACAGCATTTTTAAGATAAATGAAAAAGTCATACATAAAATCAGGCAGTTCAGATTCAATCTGAGTGCATTGATCCATAATTTCATTTTCTTTAATGACAATGTTGTCAGGCTTAGAGGATTTGTTATGAATCTTAACGGGTTTGCGCGCCATGTGAGAGAACCTCCAGAAAGTCTTTAAAACGCTGAGTTGTATACAATTTAATCATAAGTATAAAACCATTATACACCATAGCTTTTTCCTTTGAAACTATTCCCTAAATAGACATTTAAAGAATAGTTAAAGAAAGTAAAAGTTAAGGGACATTTCTGCCCCCAACTAAAATTTGTCACACAATTTAAAATTTATACTTTTAATTCTGGTGCTTCTTCAATTAAATCCTGGCTTGCATTTATAATTGGATCAATATATTCTTCAATAAATTCAATGACTTGTTCAGAACTTCGACCAACGTATTTGCTAGGATTGAGTAAATCCGCTAAAAGCTCTTCTGATAAATTAAATGCCGGATCAGCTTTTATACGTTCAATCAAGTCATTGTCTAAGCCTTCAACTTTAACACGTTTTCCAGCTTCCATTGAATGGATACGAATCAATTCATGAAGTTCTTGACGGTCGCCGCCATGTTTCACAGCTTCCATAAGAATGTTCTCTGTCACCATGAATGGTAATTCCGCCATAACGTGTTTCGTAATCATTTTATCGTAAACGACTAAACCAGACACGACGTTATGTGAAATGTCTAAAATCGCATCTACCGCTAAGAAACTCTCAGGAATAGAAATTCTTCTGTTCGCTGAATCGTCTAGCGTTCTTTCAAACCACTGCGTACTTGCAGTCATAGCTGGGTTCATGACGTTCGCCATAACCAAACGGCTAAGTGATGCAATACGTTCACTTCTCATAGGGTTTCGCTTATAAGCCATTGCAGATGAACCAATTTGGTTTTTCTCAAACGGCTCTTCAATTTCTTTTAAGTGCTGTAAAAGTCTAAGGTCATTGGTCATTTTGTGAAGCGTCTGTGCAATTTGAGATAACAAATTCAAGACTCTTGAATCCGCTTTTCTTGAGTACGTTTGACCTGTTACTGGCATACAAGCATTAAAATCAAATGCCTTAGTTACCATCTTGTCGAGTTGACGGCACTTCTCGTGGTCACCTTCGAATAACGCTAAGAAGCTGGCCTGAGTACCCGTTGTACCTTTAATGCCCCTCATACGAAGCGTTTCAATAACAAATTCCAACTCTTCGTAATCTAACAGTAAGTCATTCATCCAAAGTGTCGCACGCTTACCTACTGTTAAAAGTTGAGCTGCTTGGAAATGTGTAAAACCAAGGGTTGGCAAATCTTTGTACTCAAGGGCAAATGTTTTTAAAGAAGCTAATAGATTGATCAACTTCTTACGAATAATGAAAAGTCCATCTCTCATTAAAATCACATCTGTATTATCCCCTACATATGCACTCGTAGCGCCTAAGTGAATAATACCTCTAGCACTTGGGCAACTATCTGCATACGTGTGTACGTGCGCCATAACGTCATGTCGCAATTTCTTCTCATACTCAGCTGCCTTCACATAGTCAATTTGATCTACGTTGTATTTCATTTCTAGAATTTGCTCTTCAGTAATTGGAAGTCCCAATTCTTTTTCAGCTTCAGCTAATGCAACCCAAAGCTTTCTCCAAGTCGTAAATTTGCTGTCATCTGAGAATACTTCAGCCATTTCGCGGCTTGCATATCTCTTAATCAACGGATTCTCATAATACTTGCTCATTAAGTACACTCCATTCCGAACATTAATTACCTGTTCATAAGTTTTTATTCGTCTTTTATTATACTAAAAAACTGCAACTTCTTCAAGACTTCTACCCTTTATAAAAAATAAAAAACTTGTCACAACCTTAAACGGTGTGACAAGTTTTAAAAATTAACGCTAATAAAATATTCGTAGTCTACCTTGGCTGTACAATTAGCTTAATAGCTGTTCTTTCTTCGCCATCAATTTCAATGTCTGTAAATGCAGGAATGCAGACTAGGTCTATGCCCGATGGTGAAACAAAGCCCCTCGCAATTGCAATAGCTTTAACTGCCTGATTAATCGCGCCAGCCCCTATTGCCTGAATTTCTGCCTTTCCATGCTCTCTGATAACACCTGCTAGTGCGCCGGCAACTGAATTCGGATTCGAGTTAGAAGATACTTTTAATACTTCCATAACGATTGCCTCCTATAGTCTTAACAAGATGATGAGTTCATATCACACAAGTGCGGTATGTCTATACCCACATCATAGACAATTCACTCACCATCTGTCAATGCTTGATACAGAATTGTTATCAAATCAAAATCTTTTTATTCATTATTATTAGACTACTTACTCAATTACGCGTTTTCCACCATCAAACTCTTAATACGGCTAACAAATAACTCGCCAATTTCAGGGTTTTCGCCCATCCCCTTAAGTACTGGTGTTGCTTTAATCCCCTCAGCTTCGAGAATTGTTTTAAACGAATCTTCCTCGTCACTTGCCATGTCATTAATCGCATGATCGCCCGCTACCATCATGAGCGGAATTAACGTTAAATGCGTGAACTTCTCTTTAATCGATTCAAGCACATCATCCATTTCAGGGTAACCCTCAACGTTGACAATAATCACATCACTGCGCTTTTCATCAAATAATCTTTGAAGCATGGAGTAGGCCGCGTTAGCAAAATGCTCTGAGCCGTGGCCCATCAGTAAATAGCCTGTGCCATAAACTTCCGGTGCGAACTCTTGTTCGAAAGCCTTAATAAGCTCATGATACGTCTCTATCCCATCAATCAGTGGCTTGCCCAGTTCAATTTTTACCCCGCGGTTATGTCTAGCAAGCGACACCGCTTTTTGAACCTTCTCATATTCAAACCCTGGAATGACATGTAATGGCTGAACATAAATTTCTGTAAAACCATCTGCTATCATCGCTTTAAGCGCTTCTTCCGCAGTGTCTATTTGCATACCTTGACCACGTAACTTCTTAATAATCATGTTTGAAGTAAAGGCTCTACGCACTTCCATCGGCTCGAACGCGTCTCTGATGCGGTTTTCAATTCTCTCAATGTTCTTTTTAAGCGTTTCTTCGTAACTTGTACCAAAACTCACTACCAATATGCCTTTTTTCATGGTAAATCTCCTCTTTAAATAGTATATATTTTAAATCATAGAAGCGATGAAACCGCCGCCCCCGCGAAAAGTGCTACTGTAAGCGGATCTATAAAAGTCGTCTGACCCAGTTAGTGCTACATGGGCTGCTGGCCCACCAAAAGCAACCGTACCCATTTTAAGGAAAACCCGAAAAATTTCAAGCTGTCGGTCTTTTTTCTCTTGTTTCGACAGACTTTTATACTTGGGCGAAGTAAACGACTTAGGTGTATTAACCATTCTGAGTTCCTCTATCGTCTGAACCCCAAATGACAAATATCAAAGTACCTATAACCCCGCAAGCCGTTGCTGTCACAAAGTTGACCCACGGGGCAATATTCCATAGCACCGCACTCGACAGCGTTACAATGGCTACCACAATGTCTCTAATCAAATAGTAAGTGCCGAAGGTCATTGCCTTACCGCCCTCAGGCGCCAGCTTTACAATAAGCGCCTTACGCGTTGGTTCACCAAACTCCTTGAGGCCCCGAATCACAAATGCAAACATAAGTGCCGGCATAGAGTTTGAAACTAGCAAGATCACTGGGAATATGGTGAAGAATACAAAGGTAATGCCCACACACAGCTTACTAGAAGTTCGCTCCGCCAAATAGGCCACTGGAATGTATATAAGCACCGCTGTTATCATTTCTATAACCGTTAAGAGGCTAAAGTTAACTGCGGACATGTTCTTAACCTGCATGACCCATACAACGACAAATGCATATGGAATCTGTTCTGCAAACCGAATGAATATATCGCTGACCAGGAGAATTCTGAGAGGCTTTGACATCCTGCTGAAAGTTTCCCTAAGCCTAGGCATTTCAGGCGCTTCTTCTTTTTTGTCTTCTATATAGGCATTAATAAACCAAAGTGCCACTAGGCCAAGCACAAAGGCCACAGCAAACGAAATGCGAGCCCCAAGCTCAATCCCGTATAGCCCGATGAAAATGCCTCCCAGTACCGGCCCGAGCGCCATAGGTATACGCTTAGTCAAAGAATGGAGTGAAACGCCCATGGTCTGCTTCTCTTTTTTTACCGTAGCAGACACCAGAGACAAAATGGCTGGTAAAGACAAGGCCGTCCAAGAAATGAAGAACACTGCGCCTATAAAGACCGCCTGCCAAATTGGGAATAATATAATAATAGCGTAGCCTAACAGCGCTATGTACGTATAAACTTTAAGTGCTCGCTTGTAGCCCAGTTTATCCGATACATAACCGCCAATGTAAGCATAAATTGCACTGAGAAAATTGTCTACTGAATTGAGCAAACCTACTGCATAGGTACTGCCGCCAATCGCCAGTAAATACACTGGTAAAAAGCGCTCGCCCATTTTCTCGCCCAGTCCTAGGACTATAACCATAATCAGCATAGAACCTATACTGGCATTAAATCCAAAAAACTGACTGATTTTCTTTCCATGAGCCGCCGCATGCGACTCTTTGCGAGACTCTTTTTCTGAACCTTTCATTTGTTTCCCCCCCTATAGCTTCACTTCACGTACCAGCTCTGAAAGATAGGCCTTAGACTCAGCCAATTCCACTTTCCCACTTTCCGTGATGGTGTAGTATCTACGCACCTTGCCATTGACTATTTCCTCATAGCTTTGAATCAGCCCGTCCTTTTCCAGTCCGTGAAGGATGGGATAAAGCGTTCCCGGACTCAACTTGTGCCCGTGACGCGCCAACTCTTCTAGCATCCACGACCCGTATATGGGTTCTTTCGCTGCATGATGCAGAATATGAATGCAGACAAAGCCTTGAAATAGTTTTTTGCGTATGTAACTTTTCATAGGCCACTCCTTATTATCTTTTTTCGATATCGATTATCGATAATGTAAATGTAGCACAGCTTCTACTAAAAGTCTATAGGGTTTAAGGTATTATCGAAGCATTATTGTTTGCCAATTAGGCAATATTTTGACCAACTGCTATTTTCGGCCTTAGGCCGTCTAAGTCTTCATTCAGCTGTTGATAGATCAGGTCTATGTTGTTGGTGTGTTCAAAGTATGTGTCTACCGCACTCTCTTCAAAAATAGCATCTAAACCAATTTTTGAAAGTCGATACTCTTTCTCATAGTTACCCTTTAAATTTAAACTTGCAACTAGTTTTCTGACTTCCATGACTTTAGCTCCTTTCAAACTTAACAAGACAACAAAAAAAGATCAGCTACTAAGCTGACCTCACATAAGTTCTTGAAATAATCTGAAAGGCATGAAGCAGCATTTACCTCTGCAAAGCCTTCTTGATTTGATTCTAATCATTTTAGAAACGATTATAACCATTTTCAGCACCTCCTCATCCTCGTGAGTTTAAACAGCGTGTTCCTATAGGCAGGTCTCCTGACTCGCGCTTCAATGCACCTTTTCCCTTCCCGAAATACCTGCAGGTTGCAGACATGACTCAGTGGTTATAAAAAAGCACTCTTCGCTTACAGTGGCGGGACCGTACTGGACTTTAACCAGTTTCCCTTTTCAGCAATATTGGCATTGCACCTATAGCTTTATGAAATTGTAAAGGCACTACAGCGGTTATGCTACAGTGCCTTTAATAATCATATGAATTTAAGTTTGTTTTGTCAAGGAAGGGCTGTTGATATTTTATAGACTACTAACTTTAGCCATTCTTATACCTCACTTTCAATTGAATTTCATATAGCTCTTCATTCAATTCAAATAGCATGCCCAATTCTGGATGTTCAAACTCCAAAACATCATTATCTTCTAACACCAAATGGCAACTTAAAATATAGTCATCTATTTTTCTTTTTATATTTCCTAAACTACTTTTTCAGGATTTATCAATCCTACATTTTCATAATATCTTAATGCTTCTTTGGTTGTATCAAACATCTCAACAATTTCACTCTTTATAAGCTTTTCTCTTTTATTCATTTGACACCCCTAGTCATATACTTTCAATTGTGAAATATCTACTCTTTTCATATATATCACTAAACCCGCTATAAGTATCACATCTGCAAGTAAATATCCTACTGCAACACCTAATCCTCCCACTAGCATAATTGATAGATAGGCTATTATCGGGATTAGAACTAACGTTCTAGCTAATGAAATTATAACAGATTCAATTGGTCTATTAATAGATGTGAAAAAAGAACTGATTTGTAATGGTAAATTTGAAAACATCACCGCAAACCCTATTGATAAGTAAAAGAAGTTAGCATGTTGCAAAGTAATTGGGTTATCTACAAATAGCGTAAGCACAAGTCTAGAAATTGGTATTGAGATAATATAGACCAGCAACCCTATACCAATCGTCCTCTTAATAGAGTAAGACAACAGGGTTTTAAGTGAAGCAAACTCCCTTTTACCCATTAATTGTGAATATATCGGTTGAAGTCCTATTGAAGCACCCATATAAATGCTATAGAAGAAAACAATCAAAACATTAGCTGCAGCATAACCTTCGAAATGGGAAGGGGTCAAAAATCTTATGAATGCCTGATTTAGCACAAAAATCATCACCGCATCAACAAACATCATGGCAAAATCGCTTAGTCCATTGTAGGCTATTCTGGCAACTGTTCTAATTCTAAAAATGGGTTTTGAAATTTTTAAATCCTTAGCTTTAAAAATGTAGTAATTCAAGGCACCTATCAACATAACAGTTTCACTAATAACAGTCGATACAGCCAATCCAAAAATTCCTAAATCCAAAATAGCTACTGTAAAGATATTTAGCACTAAATTCAAAATTGTTACAATGATGCTAAGTTTGAAACTGTACTTTGGACTACCATCGTTGTAAATTAACACATCAAGCCCTCTGCCCATCAGCATGATTGGGAATGAAATAGAAATAATTCTAAGGTAAGTACTTGCCATTAGTATTATTTCTCCTCTAGCACCTAAGAAAACAGAGATTTGGTTACTGAATATCAGGGCAGGTAGCGAAATTATAAAACCTATTAATCCAAGCAGTAGTATAATTCCACTAGATGTTTTTTTTGCTTCATCTAGATTGTTTCTTCCTAATTAGTAAACCTACATATGCGCCTAGACCTCCAATAAATATAGCTGCTATCGTTCTGTCAGCTGTGTTCATGATACTACCAAAAATCGATCTTATTATCATTGGTTTGGCATACTCTTTAAACGTTTTTTTAAACATAATTACTCCTTTCATGACCATCACCTCACTTACAATATAAGCTATGTTGTCACAACAGGGTCAATAGCATTTCAGAACTTTTTTCTACAAAAAAAGATCAGCAACTAGGCTGACCTCATATGAGTTCCTGAAATAATTTAAAAGGCTGAAAAAGGAAGCTTTGCTAAGTCGTCTTCCTCTCAATCAGTTGTACCGGCAGTATATTTTCACAGGTCACCGTTTCCTGCTGTATTAAAGCGAGTACCAATTCTACAGCCGTTTTAGCCATGTCCTCCATCGGTTGGCGAATGGTTGTAATACTCGGGTAGTAAAGTGCTGCGTAGCCGATGTCGTCGTAACCAATTACTTTGATGTCTTCAGGCACTCTTTTACCGTTTTTTAAGCACGCCTTAATGACATGGGCCGCAATGATGTCACTGTTGCAAAATACGCCGTCCACGTCTGGGTAATTTTCTATCAGATCATTAGCAATGACTTCGTAACGCCTACGGTCGAAAACGTCAATGTCTGTTTCAATGGTCATGTGCTTTACGTTATTTTCCTCTGCCACTTCTCTAAATGCTTTGTTTCTAAGGTTTGGGAGCAGTTCAAGAGAAAGATTGCCGCAGATGTTGACCAGACTCTTACAGCCCTTTGCAATCAAATGTTCTGTCGCCAGCTTTCCGCCTAGATAATTGTCTGAACTAATAGCAGGGATTTGACTGGAAATACGTCTGTCTAAAGACACCACCAAGGGTTCCAAATTTAAGTATTCGTCTGTCTCCAGCGTATGACTGCCCATTATAAGGCCGTCTACCTGATTGCGGTTGAGCATGTCTATATAGTCCTTCTCCTTCTCTTTATTAAGGTTTGAAATGCAAAGAAGAATCTTATAGCCATGGGCGTAGGCACAAGCTTCCACATAGGATGCCAGCTCACTGAAATAAGGGTGTGACACATTGGGAATGATTAACCCGATGATATTGGATTTCTTTCTAAAAAGCGACCGAGCAATTTCGTTAGGTTTGTAGTTGAGCTGTGCCATGGCGTCGTAGACATTTTTTCTTGTCTCTTCGCTAATATAACCCCTATTGTTGAGTACTCTTGAGACCGTTGAAACCGATAGCCCTGCTGCCTTTGCCACATCTTTGATATTTGCCATGCTGCACCATCCTGTTTTCATTATCTAAAGCGCTTTAAGCGCCGAGTTATTCGTTTAAGCACTAACCGCCGCAGCGGCTATCCTATCAGAATGCATTTTATATGTTTGAAATTCAAAAATCAATAGTTATAAAAAAAATATGCTAACCGGTTGACATATGAATTTTCTGATAATATAATCACCTTAAACCAAAAGATTGGAGATGACTAATGGCAATCAAAAACGAAATCATGCTGATCACCTATTCTGACAGTATGGGGAAGGATTTAAAAGAGCTAGGCGAACTCTTGAATGAACACTTTCAAAGCGTCGTCGGCGGTGTGCACTTGTTGCCCTTCTACCCGTCAACAGCTGACAGAGGGTTTGCACCTACGACCTACGAGGTGGTTGACCCCGTATTTGGCAGTTGGAAAGACATTGAAGCTTTTCAACACAACTACTACACCATGTATGACTTCATGATCAATCACATTTCTAGAGGTTCTTCTTATTTTCAAGACTACTTGAAGCATAAGGACGCATCCTCTTACAAAGACTTATTCATAAGATTTGAAGAACTCTGGCCAGACCGGAAACCCACACAAGTCGATATTGATTTGATCTACAAACGAAAGCCCCGCGCACCATATGTTGATGTACAATTTGCAGATGGCTCACAGGAGCACATTTGGTGTACTTTCGACGAAGAGCAAATAGACATTAACATGTACACAGACACCACCAAGGCATTTGTAACTGACGCACTCAGCAAACTCGCTAAACATGGTGCTTCTCTGATTCGCTTAGACGCCTTTGCTTATGCGACAAAGCGACCAGACACCAACTGTATGTTCCTAGAACCAGACGTTTGGGACATGCTCGACTTTGTCAAACAGAGTCTTGAACCCTATGGCGTAGAAATACTCCCTGAGATTCATGAGCACTACAGCATCCAAATGAAACTCGCAGAAAGAGGCTACTGGGTCTATGACTTTGCACTGCCGCTAATTATGTTGCATACCCTCTATACCGGCTCTAATGAACGCTTAGTCAATTGGCTTAAAATTTGCCCACATAAGCAATTCACAACCCTTGACACCCATGACGGCATTGGTGTTGTAGATGCGAAAGACCTCATGACAGACGAAGAACTTGAAGCAACCCGAGAAGGCCTTTACAAGTACGGCGCAAATGTTAAGAAAATCTATAGTTCAACAACCTATAACAACTTAGACATTTATCAAATGAACTGTACTTACTACTCAGCCCTTGGCGACAATGATGACGCTTATGTCCTCTCTAGAGCAATCCAATTCTTTGCCCCAGGCATTCCGCAAGTCTACTATGTTGGCATGCTGGCAGGTCCAAACGATTTAGAACTGCTTGAATCCACTAAAGTTGGACGCAACATCAACCGTCATTACTACACGAAGGACGAAGTCCTTGAAAACATAGAAAGACCTGTAGTCAAACGATTGTTTAACCTAATGCGCTTTAGAAATACCTATAAAGCCTTTGATGAAGACATAGTGATTCACGACACAGAGCCACACATCATCAAAATTACTAGAAAAACCGGCAATTTAGAAACTACTTTGTCCGCTAACTTAACTGACTATCATTTCGATATAACTTTCATTGACGAAGCGACTGGTCATACTGAAATACTGAAGAACGTCTAAAACGTTTCTTATTTTTAGACTTCATGCTAACCGGTTGGCATAACATAAAATAACAACACAGATTAGGAGGGGTATTATGCATTTTAAAAAAATCTCAGCACTTGCTATGACACTCGTTTTATCCGTATCCGCTTTAACAGGTTGCGCACAACAGGCTGATCCAGCTCAAACTGCAGACACAACTGAGAAAAACGTCAAAATCACTTTCCTCAACTCAAAAGGTGAAATCCAATCTCAGTTAGAAGAAACCGCAAAGGCCTTCACATCGGAAAATCCAACGATTACAGTTGAAATTATTCCCGCCGCTGCTGGTCAATCACCCTTTGAAAAAGTCTCTGCTATGTACGCTTCCGGTAATGCGCCAACACTTTCTATGTTAGACGGTGGTGACATTCCTAAGTTCGCTGAAAAATTTGCAGACCTTTCTAGTGAAAAATGGGTAAAAGATTCTGCAACAGGCGCCTTAGACGACGTAACCCTAAGCGGTGCTGTAAAAGCATTCCCTATGACTGTAGAAGGTTATGGCCTTATTTACAATAAAGCAGTCGTTGAAAAAGCCATCGGCGGCAGCTTCGATCCTCAATCTATTAAGACAAGAGATGATCTTGAAAAGCTCTTCAAACAAATACAAGACAGTGGCGTTAACCCACTCGTCGTATCTCCAATGGATTGGTCACTTGGTGCTCACTTCCTTGCTATGGGCTACGCGGACCAATCAAAAGACAGCGCTGAAATCAATCAGTTCTTAGACGACCTCAAAGCAGGTAAAGTTGATTTGGCTTCTAACGCCCCAATGAACGGTCTCTTAGATACATTTGACATGTTCAAAAAATATAACGTAGATCAAAAGGACCCACTTAGTGGCACTTATGAAAAAGCAGCAGAACTTCTTGGCAGCGGCACCGTTGCAACTTGGTTCATGGGCAACTGGGCATGGCCTAACGTCAGCCAGTTCAGCGGTACAGATGCACAATTTGGCTTCTTGCCAGTTCCCATCAGCAACAATGCTGCAGACTACGGCAACACTGGGATTCCAGTAGGCGTCAGCAAGTTTGTAGGTTTAGATACTGAGCAAAACTCACCTGAGTAACAAGCAGCTGCAAAGCGCTTCCTCGAATGGCTCGTTTATTCGCCAACAGGACAAGATAAGCTCGTGAATACTTGCAATGTCATTCCTGCATTCAACAACATTACACTCCCTGCAAAAGATCCTATGTCTGCTGACTTAAAACAGCATTTAACAGACGGCAATATTGTTAAGTTCATGGTTACATTACCATCGGATCACTGGTCAAAAACAGGTGCTTCTATGCAAAAGTACCTCTCAGACAATTCTGACCGTGCAACACTCATTAAAGAAATTATGGAATACTGGAAATCAGTTCAATAAAAATGTGCAAAGGGCGGGCATTAATTGTCCGCCTTCATACACAACAGAAAGGACAACACGATGGTTGAAAACAAAAGCTTTTCTAAAAGACTACTGACCTATCTCGCCTTTATGGGACCTACCCTCTTTGCCTTTATCACCGTGATACTTGTTCCTTTTATTTTTGGTATCTATTTGACATTCACTAACTGGGACGGCATCTCCAGTCACATGTCGCTTGTCGGACTCCAAAACTATAAGGTAGTCATCTCAGACGTGGGATTTTGGAATTCTATGGCACTTACTGTTAAATACGTATTCTTTTCAGTCCTATTTGTTAATGTTATTTCATTCTTACTGGCTTATGCCCTCTCAAGTGGCCTAAAAGGTCAGAATTTTTTCAGAGCCGGCTTTTTCATGCCAAATTTAATAGGTGGCATTGTACTCGGTTTTATATGGAAGTTTATCTTCGCCTCTGCCCTCGTCTACATGGGCAACAACATGAATCTGCCTTTTCTGTCCAGCTCATGGCTATCTGATCCAAACAAAGCATTTTGGTCATTGGTAATTGTCACCGTATGGCAGTACACAGGCTATATGATGGTCATCTATATTGCTGGCTTTATGAATATACCAAAAGAATTAGTAGAAGCAGCCAGCATAGACGGCGCTAACGAATTCGTAAAGCTTAAAAGCATCATCCTACCGATGATGGTGCCTTCCGTCATTATCTGTACTTTTCTTACCCTACAAAGAGGTTTTATGGCCTATGACCTTAACTTAGCCCTCACAGGCGGTGGGCCATTTAAGAGTACCGAACTTGTTTCAATGTACGTATACGGCAAAGCATTCCTGTCACAACAATATGGCATTGGTCAATCCGAAGCTGTATTGCTATTCCTCATGGTGGCTGGCATAACATTTATACAAGTATACTTTAGCAAAAAACTGGAGGTGGAAGCTTAAATGGAATCATCTCGTAAAATTCGAAAAATAACGACGCTGCTGGCACTTGCCGTAACGCTCCTGCTTTATATGGTTCCGTTTGCACTGGTGCTGATCAACTCCTTTAAAAGCAGTAAAGAAATTACCTCTAACCCACTGAGCTTACCCACCGCAATAAACTTGAGCGCTTATTGGGAAGCAATGGACAAAATGAATTTTTTAAGTTCCTTCTTTAACTCACTCATTATTACAACCATCAGCGTTATTGTCATTGCCATATTTTCTTCAATGGCTTCTTACGCACTGGTTCGAATGAAGAGCAAGTGGAATAACTTGATCTTTTTCCTAATGATTGCTTCCATGATCATCCCCTTCCAAGCCCTCATGATACCACTCGTAAAGGTCTATGGCAGTTTTGGTCTCTTAAACAACAAATGGACGCTCATTTACATGTACTTAGGCTTTGGTACCGCAATGGCAGTATTTATTTATCACGGCTTTATGAAAAGCATTCCGCTTGAACTTGAAGAAGCAGCCTTTATAGACGGCTGTAATCGATTCCAGGTCTTCTACCACATCATATTGCCACTGCTTAAGCCAACAACCATGACCATCGTCATTTTAGATGTGCTTTGGATTTGGAACGACTTCCTCTTACCATCGCTTATATTAGTCAACGCACAGACGCGCACCCTGCCACTTTCGACCTATTACTTCTTTGGCACGTATGCGATCCGCTACGACTTGGTAATGGCTGCCTTAATGCTTACCATGATTCCAGTACTCGTCATTTATCTGTTCTTGCAAAAACACATTATTCAAGGTGTTATGCAAGGCTCTATTAAATAGAAGGACAATGCCATGTATGTAAACCCACGCTATCGACAACAGTATCATTTCATGGCAGAAGCCGGTTGGATTAACGATCCAAACGGCTTCTGCCATGAAATGATACTTACCATCTTTT
This sequence comes from Acidaminobacteraceae bacterium, assembly GCA_041753235.1. Taxonomy (GTDB): domain Bacteria; phylum Bacillota; class Clostridia; order Peptostreptococcales; family Acidaminobacteraceae; genus JBGSUZ01. The sequence goes on along the minus strand of JBGSUZ010000623.1, from coordinate 1,265 downwards.
TTATCAATACCATCCACACAGCTCCGAATGGGGCCCAATGCACTGGGGACATGCGACCAGCAAAAACTTGACCATCTGGGAACATCAAAAAATAGCCCTCGCGCCCCAAGACCATTATGACCAGTTAGGCTGCTTTTCAGGCAGTGCTCACTTTGAGAATGAACAGCTCTACCTATACTACACCGGAAATACACAGGTACAGACCCAGTGTCTCGCAGTCTCTAACAATTTTCAGGACTTTGAAAAGTTTATAGGTAACCCGTTCATAAATACTGAGCATATACCTGAACACATTGACCCTGCTCAGCTTAGAGACCCTAAGTTCATTCAAAAAGACGGCTTTAATTACTTACTCCTAGGTGCGTTAACCAAAAACGGGCACGGTACTATTGCCGTATTTAAAGGCCAGACCCTAACAGACTTCGAATACCAGTTCTCCCTAGGCGATGAAACCCACCGTATTGGCACTATGTGGGAATGTCCAGACCTTATGACCCTCGACCAACAGGACGTACTTATTTTCTCTCCCCAGTACACAGACCGCGACCCGCAGCATGACATGCCTAACCTGCACAGTGCCGTTTACAGTGTCGGCGCGATTGACCTTGAGCATCAAACCTGTTCATTAAATGGGTTTCACCTCATAGACCAAGGCTTTGACTTCTATGCGCCACAAACTTTACAGGATCAAGAGGGGCGCAGGATTCTAATTGCCTGGATGGACATGTGGGAGTCTGACAACGTCACACATCGGCTGGAACATGGTTGGTCTGGTTGTATGACCTATCCTAGAGAACTGAGCCTAGAGAACAAACGTTTGATCCAACGCCCCGCTCGCGAACTGGATAGCCTGCGTCAATTAAAATCACATTTGGACCACCTTAAGGTGAACAGTCAACAATTGATACTCAGCCCCTTCCCAGTCTATGACGCCGTTTTGAAAATAACCGCCGCTTCTAAGGCAGTTTACACGCTGATTTTTCATAACACCATGACACTGACCCATGACCCTGCCTCTAAGCACCTTCTCATAAACAGAAATGGACAGCAAAGACAGCTTCACTATGACAAAGAAGTGCTTGAACTGCGCATTCTCTCAGACGTATCTTCCGTTGAGCTCTTTATTTGTTTCTGCCATTCTAACCTGACCAAATTATGCCGTTCTGCGTTGTCCCTGATTTGATGGGTATACTGTCCACAAGATTCCAGAGAAAGGAAAAGGACGTATAGGCATCTCTAAACCGGGAAGTTTTGATTGATGACCT
>JBGSUZ010000622.1:0-3668 GCA_041753235.1 Acidaminobacteraceae bacterium | reverse complement strand
GTGGCGTAATCCTGTTGTCAGTGACTCTTATGAGCCGGGTTCAACGCTCAAAATTTTGACAACGGTAATGGGCCTTGAAGAAAAGGTCGTATCGCCAAAATCGACTTTTACCTGCATAGGCTATACTGAGGTTTATGGCGTTAGAATTCACTGCTGGAGCAGAGAACGTCCGCATGGTTTACAAACATTGACTAAGGGGCTTGAGAACTCCTGTAACCCGGTATTTATTGAAGTCGCAAGACGTATAGGCAAGGATAAGTTCCAAATGTACTTAAAGAAGTTTGGACTTAAAGAAAAGACGGGTATTAAATTACCTTCTGAGGGCATTACCTTGTCCCAGTCTGCTAAAACGACAGGGCCAGTTGAACTTGCAACGATGGGGATAGGTCACGGAATCTCTATGACGCCACTGCATCTAATAACTGCTATTTCTGCAATTGCTAATGGCGGCAACTTAATGGAACCTCAAATTATTAAGTCCTATACTGACCCAAATGGGAAGGTAATAGAAGAATTCAAACCCAAAGTTGTCAATAGAGTTGTTACTGAACAAACTTGTAATACGATGCTTGGCATGTTGGAAGACGTAGTACTTGAAGGTTCAGGAAAACTGGCCTACATTCCAGGGATACGAGTCGGTGGTAAAACGGGAACATCGGAAAAATTGGTTAATGGAGCCTACTCAAAAACTTTAACCTATTCTTCCTTTATTGGTATTGCGCCAATAGAGGACCCGCAAATTGTAGTGCTAGTCGTTGTAGATGAACCACAGTTTTTAAGCTTTGGCTCAAAGGTTGCGGCACCAATTGCACATGATATTATGACGGATACGCTCAGATACTTGAAAATTGAGCCAAACATCCCTCAAAACACCAAAAAAGTAACCGTTCCTAATTTAGTGGGTAAGACCTATGAACAAGCAATTACAATACTTGAAGCGTCATCGCTAGTGCTAAATGGTGACTCTTCGGATGCAGAAGAGTCAACGGCTATTATTAAAAAGCAATATCCAGCTGCTGGAACTAATGTTAACAGTAATTCGTTGGTGATTATTTCGACTACCGAGTAAGTAAAAAAGCGGTTTTGTGATTATTTAAAGCTTAAACTGTGGTATAATTTGAAAGGCAATATCGTTAGGTGTTGCCTTTCAGTTATTTTTGATTCAATTTATAGTGCAGTTTGTTTGGAGGATTTATTAATGAATTTATACGTTCTAGCGAGTTTTGGCGTTGCGTGTCTTATGTCGCTCATTTTGGGCAAAGTTTTAATTCCGCTTTTAACAAAGCTGAAATTTGGACAAAGCATTCGTGAACTGGGGCCGCAAAGCCACCTCAAGAAGTCGGGAACACCGACTATGGGCGGGTTTATTTTTTTGACCGGATTTTTATGTGCGATTGCAATAACACTTAATTTTAGTTTGGAGACAGGCATATTTATACTTGCTACATTTGGCATGGGACTCGTCGGTTTTTTAGACGATTTTTTAATTATCAAGCGCAGTAAAAATGATGGTCTCAGTGCCAAACATAAGCTATTAGGGCAAATTTGCATAGCCATTGTGGTGACCTTTCTTGTAGGCCACTATTTTGGAACTTCTGTCCTGATTCCTTTCACAGACTTTAAATGGGATATGGGTCTCATTTATTATCCCTTCATGGTTTTCTTCATTGTGGCGATTTCCAACGGTGCTAACCTGACGGATGGCTTAGACGGCCTAGCAGGTACGGTGACTTTCTTTAATATGGGATTCTTTGCTATCTGTGCGCTAGGAATGGGCATGAACAGTCTAGCGGCAGCGGGCTTTGCGCTATGTGGTGGTCTGATTGGCTTTATATTTTATAATAAGTACCCAGCAAAAATATTTATGGTCGACTTGGGCTCATTGGCACTTGGAGGTGCTATAGCGGCTATCTCTATGATGACAGGCTTAGTGTTATTCGTACCAATTGTCGGCTTGATCTATGTGATAGAAACTTTGAGTGTAACCATACAGGTAATGGTCTTTAAGAAGACTAAGAAGAGAGTCTTTAAAATGGCTCCAATACACCATCATTTCGAACTTAGTGGGTGGAATGAAATTACCATTGTTACAGCGTTTTCAACACTTACGGTGGTGACTGCGCTTGTATCATTATTCTTGATTTTTTAGGGGGACTTGCTTATGTTTTCAAATCAACGTTTTTTAGTCGTCGGCCTAGCAAAGTCTGGCATACCGGCAGTAAAAGCTTTAAAACAGCAGGGCGCATATGTTATTTTGCACGATGCCAAGCCTGAAAGCAATTTTACAGAACTCTTATCTGAGTTAGAAGGTCTTTATGACGAGACTTGCATAGGAAAGAAGCCTCAAGAAGTTGAGAAATTAGACGGCATGGTTCTTAGCCCCGGAGTACCAACAGACCTAGATTTTATTGAAGCAGCAAGAAAAGCAGGGGTACGTATAATTGGAGAACTTGAGCTTGGTTACTTGCTTGCAAAAGGGCATTTTTACGGTATTACGGGTACGAACGGCAAAACGACCACAACGGCACTGACGGGCGAAATTTTTAAAGCCGCTCAGAAGCAGACTCATGTGGTAGGCAATATCGGGTTACCAGTAGTTGAAATGGCCCCTCTAAGCGATGAAAACACCTGTTTTATTACTGAAATCAGCAGCTTTCAGCTGGAGAGTATCCAAGCTTTCAAATGTGACATTGCGGCAGTCTTAAACCTGACGCCAGACCATTTGAATCGACATAAAACCATGGAAAACTATATTGATGCAAAATGCAGAGTTTATGAAAATCATGACGATTCTGGCCTGATTGTGTTAAATTATGATAATGAACCAACAAGGGCATTGGCTAACCGGCCTCACCGTGGCAAGGTCATTTTCTTTAGCAGAATGGAACAGCCTGCAGGTGGTGTTTTTGTTAAAAATGGTGAAATTGTTGTAGATGACTACAGAAGTGGACAACTTGTGCCGATTATGAATGTGGCGGATATATTCATTCCGGGAACGCATAATTTGGAAAATGTACTAGCAGCAGTTGCAATCAGCTATTATGGTGGCATTGCGCCAAAGGTAATCGAGCAATCTGTAAAAGATTTTAAAGGCATAGCGCATCGTGTAGAATTTGTTAAGATTCTAAATGGGGTTACCTTCTTTAATGACAGTAAGGGGACGAATCCAGATTCGTCCATTAAAGCCATAGAAGCCATGAAGCAACCGACTTATTTGATAGCGGGTGGCATGGACAAAGGCAGCAGCTTTGATGAGCTTGTATCTTGTTTTGGCACAACGGTTAAACGCATGGTTGTTTTTGGTGAAACGGCAGCTTTACTGATTGAAACGGCTAAAAAACATGGGTTTAATGAAGTCAGCCAAGTTAAGGACTTGGAAGAAGCGGTTAATTTATGCTACCAGATGGCACATGAAAACGAAACAGTGCTTCTGTCACCAGCTTGTGCAAGTTGGGATATGTATCCTAGTTTTGAAGTCAGAGGTGATCACTTTAAAGCCTGTGTAGCTGCTTTGGAGTCGTAGGACTATGAAGAAGTATAAATCTGTTGATTTGACCCTGCTTCTTTGTGTGGTTATCCTTGTATTTGTAGGCGTCATGATGGTATTTAGTTCAAGTTATTATTACGCCATGGCTATTTGGGAGAACAAATTCTTCTTCTTGAAAAAA
>JBGSUZ010000621.1:0-2336 GCA_041753235.1 Acidaminobacteraceae bacterium | reverse complement strand
CCTCACCGACGCTCGATAGCTGATAATGCAAATCTCCTACCGTTTTCTTATAATAGTCCGTCTCTCCCTGCCAATGCATGTGAAGACCCGCTATTGAATACCGAGCGGCCTCAATGGTTTCAAAACCCACAGGTTTCAACTCAAGATTTGTAGACAACTCGCTGAATCCAGCGCAACTCAGTTCAATCCGATTCCCCTCTGCCGACTCTAGTGGCAAGTTATAATATTTCATCTCATGGCCTTTAAAATAGCCGAGTTTGTCGTATATATGAATTGCACGCTCATTGATTTTTAGTACTTCGAGCGCCATGCGATTGCAATTTTCCTTAACAGCTACCTGTTGGTGACGCGCTAACAGTTCCTGTGCAATGCCTTTCCCTCTATAATCCGGGTGAATGCAAAACGTCCCACACCTTAAGGTCTTTAGCCCGTCCCAATGTCGTATGCCACCTAAAATAACACCTACAGGTTTATCCCCATCCAGCGCTACATAACTGTATACCCTGCTGTTTCCCTCAGGTCCAAAAAAACGACTTTCAAACGATTCAACCGTCATTGAAACCTTTAGTTGATAGTCCGAAAACCCATCCATAAATGCCTGAAAAATAGCCTCTGTCGTTACTTCATCTGCTCGTTTGTATTGAAACACGTCATCGCCTCCAGTGCTTAATAAACATTGCTACAAATTCGTCTATTGCCTCTACGCTAGCTCCAACGCCCATGACCGTACTCATGTAACCCATGCCGTCCATAGCGCTGAGCAGATTGTAGACTGCAGTGTCTACCTTTAGGTCTGCCCGAAATTCACCTAAGTCAACGCCTAGCTGAACCAATTCTCTTAAATCTGCTGCAAACTTCGCATACCGCTCTGTCGCAAAATGCGCCTTGTCTGTATGCCTAGAAATGGTCGTCCAAAATTCATAGGAAAAGCGAGAACGGTTAATGACCCTCTCATCGCTTAAACTTTCTAGTAGCCAGCGCATGTAACAGTTAAGTTGCTCGCTGACGGTCAGGCTTTTGTCCAAATTGTGAATCATTTCACTTCTTATGACAAAACGTTGCTCGGCAATTTCAAGAAAAATAGCTTCCTTAGACGCAAAGTAGGTATAAATGCCCCCTTTACTGATGCCTGAGCGCTTGCCTATATCATCTATGGTTGTTTCCGAATACCCTTTTTCTCCAAATACCTCAGCCGCTGCGCTGAGAATTTTCTGTTTTCTAAGTTCTTTTTGCTGTTCCGAAATCTTTGGCACATGTTCCTCCTGTTATAAAAAAGACTGATCAGTCTTTTATTTACATTCATTTTATGCCTCGACTACTTGTCCGTCAAGTAGCTATTGAAAATTTTTTCAGACAATTTAAAAAGGCCCGTCCAGACGATGTTTCTCACCCAGACGAACCTTAAATTTTATATTTAATTTTTGATGAATACTTGCCTATAAATCCAGTATTTTCATAATCTTCAGCGCCGTTTGTAAACCATAACGATCGCCTTCATTTTCCAGATCTTTGCCTGTGATTTCCTGAATTCTATTGATTCTGTAGAGTACTGTATTATAATGCGTAAACAGCATTTCCGACATACGCTTCAAGTTACCGTTCGTCTCAAAATAAATTGTCAACGACTTGACCAGTTCTGTGTCACGCTTACGATCATATAAAACCAAAGGCTCAAGTGTCGACTTATAGAAGTTGAGCAACTCATCTTTAAGATGGTCTTGGCAGAAAATCTTGTAAATGCCCAAAGTATCAAAGTCAATAATCTGCTGATTCACATAGGTTTTAGCCGCTTCAACTGCCTTTTCCGCATCCTTAAGAGACTTGTACACTTGGTCAATGCCCTTATACACACGGCCTATACCCACACGGTATTGAGAATTCGCCACTTTTTGGTCAAGGGATTCTTTGATGCTGTTAGAAATCCGCGTTGCAAATTTACGATGATCCTCGATGCTCTTCCACATGAACAGCACGTTGATTTTCTTGCCCTTGCTGGCAATAATGTAAACACGGCCCTCTTCTTTACAAACCATGTCCACCATGTACATCGCCTTAGTAATGACTTGATTGTACTCTTCGTCACTGAGGTTGTTCATGGCCTCTGTCTTGCTCAGCCTGATGGTGAATATGCTGAAAAAGGCGTCTTTGTCGAACCGGTAGTAATTGGCGCGATCTATCGCTTTGAGCTTGCGCTTTTCGTCGAAGGAAATAAGGTCTTCGAAGAACTCTGCTTTGTATTTATTTTCTACCTCTTGAACGGAAATGCGCTTAAGGAATTCCAGCGCCACAATGCTGCTGGTTGTCTCCAAGTAAAGCGCGTCGTAGTGATTGAGGTC
>JBGSUZ010000620.1:0-2366 GCA_041753235.1 Acidaminobacteraceae bacterium | reverse complement strand
GCAGTAGAAAGACTTAATGCCCTATACCCGGACGCAAAAGCAGAGCTTGACTTTACAAATCCATATGAGCTCTTAGTGGCGACTGTCCTGAGTGCTCAGTGTACAGATGTGCGGGTCAACGAGGTTACTAAAACTTTATTTGCAGAAGCGCCTAACGTGACGGCGTTATTTGAAATGCCGGTAGAGCAACTAGAAGCTATTATCAAGTCCTGTGGTTTGTACAAATCCAAGGCAAAAAATTTAAAGGAAACTGCCTGTCTGTTGCTTAGTCGCCACGACGGGGAGGTGCCAGACACTATAGAACAATTGACTCAGCTGCCCGGTGTTGGTCGTAAAACCGCCAATGTTGTTGTCAGCAATGCTTTCGATGTGCCTGCCATAGCTGTAGACACCCATGTTTTTAGGGTGTCCAATCGAATCGGACTGGTGCATGAAACTACGGTCGAGGCCACAGAAATGGCGCTTATGAAAGTTGTTCCTAAAGCCATGTGGACAAAGACCCATCACACCATTATTTTTCACGGCAGAAGGGTATGTAAAGCGAGAAAACCCGACTGTGCAAACTGCAGTCTTTCCGACATGTGTCTGGCAAAGCTGAACCAAACGGTATAGGAGGATAAATTGGATGACTGACCAAAAGCTGATGCAAGACGAAGGCGCATCTGAAGTCATATTTGCCCTAGATATTGGGACTAGAAATGTGGTGGGTACTCTTGCTAAGAAACATAACGATATTTATACCGTTTTAGACTATGAAATTATGGCTCACCCAGAGCGTTCTATGTTCGATGGGCAAATACACGACATTGACAAAGTGGCTACGGTCATACGTCAGGTGAAGCGGAATTTGGAAGCTCGAAACGAAATGACACTTAAAAAAGTGGCTATAGCAGCAGCAGGGCGGGCTCTGAAAACTTCACGGGTTACGGTTAGTATGGACCTAGACTTTTCAAAGGAAATCAATAAAGAAATCATTGACAGCCTTGAAATGGAAGGGATTCAAATGGCGCAGGAGCAAATTGCTTCTGGTAGCCAGAAATACGAGCCAAAGTATTATTGTGTTGGGTATTCCGTCATTCATTATTATCTGGACGACGCACTAATCATGAACCCTAAGGGCCACCGCGGCAATATTATGACTGCTGAAATTATTGCCACGTTCCTACCACATATCGTTGTAGACGGCCTTTACAGCGCAGTTGCTAAGGCAGACTTAGAAGTGCTTAACATGACACTTGAGCCTATTGCGGCTATAAATGTGGCAATCCCGGAAAATCTAAGACTGCTAAACCTAGCCCTAGTCGATGTTGGTGCGGGTACTTCCGATATAGCCATTACCAAGGAAGGCACCATAGCTTCTTACGGCATGGTTGCGCTGGCAGGGGACGAAATTACAGAGGTTTTGGCAAAGGAGTTTTTGCTGGACTACAATGCGGCAGAACGTTTAAAAGTAGAGCTTTCTCAAAAAGATGTCCATGACTTTACAGATGTTATTGGTCTGCCACATACCTGTACAACGGCAGAAATTATGGAAAAGATACAACCCGTCATTGACAATATTACTGAGGAAATAGCGAAGACCATCATCGCCTATAATGACAAGACCCCAAGCGCAGTATTCTGCATTGGCGGCGGCTGTCAGGTACCCGGTTTTACGCTCACATTGGCTAAATGGCTTGGTCTTCAAAAGGAACGGGCGGTTATTAAAGGCACTGAGCATTTAGAAAAGCTGGTCTTTGAAGGCAGTGCGCTAAAAGGCCCAGAATATATTACACCTATAGGTATTGGTGTGACAGCGTTTAAGGAAAAAGAGAACGACTTTTTGCAAGTGTCGGTTAATGAAAATCAAATTAGAATGTTTAATTCAAAGAGTTTGACGGTTTCAGATGCTTTAGTGCTGGTTGGGTTTAGTGCCAGAAAACTTATTGCGCCAAGAGGCCCAGCGATTCACTATACACTGGATGGTTTACCGCAAACCATTTACGGTGAATACGGTGAGCCTGCAAAAATTTATATTAACGGCGTACAGGCAAGTCTAGATACCAAATTAAAAAACAAAGACGCTATTTTCATAGAAGAAGCCGTAGAGGGACAGTCACGCAAACTTCGGATCAATGAAGTGGCTAAATGGGAAAGAAAATTAAACATTAACGGCGTTGAGATGAATCAGTTTAAAGCCGTACTGGTTAATGAACAACCATCTACACTAGATGCCTATATTGAAGATGGCAACGCAATTTGTATTAGTTTCCATGAACAGCTGAGTTATTGGGTGCAGCAGTTGGGTTTAACCTTTGAAACTGCTCAAATCAAGCTCAATGGCAATTTGGTTGACCGAGACCAGATAATCAAGTCTGGCGATCAGG
>JBGSUZ010000619.1:0-2628 GCA_041753235.1 Acidaminobacteraceae bacterium | reverse complement strand
GTAACCGCCGCCTGTTCCGTTTTACCTGAGACATTATGCAATCAGCTTAAACATGGGGGTAAAATGATTATCCCCGTTGGGCCAAGAGATATTCAAAAATTACAACTTATAGAAAAAGACCTTGAAGGCAAGCTACATACTACGAATATTTACGACGTTCGCTTTGTAGAGTTTAAAGGCAAATTTGGCTGGAGTGAAGACTAATTCACCTACATATGGAAGGAGCAGCACTATGAACTTACATTTCGAAGCATTTATTGACGACATTGATGGTCTAATAACATTTTTAACATCGGATACATGGCCTTATCATTTATCAGCGAATCCTAAACCAGATAGACTAAGAAAGAGCTATGAAAATGGTTTTTTTACAGGTGAAGAAAGCAAAACATTTTTCGTCTTATCTAATGAAAATGAACGCGTTGGCTTAATTAGAGTTTATGACTTAGAAGACGATATACCCGTCTTTGACATCCGAGTCCTCAGTAAATACAGGAGGATGGGTATTGGACCACAAGCGGTCAAGTGGCTTGTAAACTATGTGTTTAATGAATATCCTGAAAAAGAAAAAATTGAAGCCTATACGCGTAATGACAACTACGCCATGAGATGTGTTTTCAATAAATGTGGCTTTGTCAAAGAGGCATACCATAGAAACTCTTGGAAAGATCAAGACGGCAACAACTTTGACTCAATTGGCTACGGCATTATTCGCGAGGACTGGGCAACTGGTACAGTAACTCCGATTGACTGGAATGACTTTATCTACTAAAGGAGTATGTAGGCGTGACTGAATTAAACGAATGTGCTTACAAAATGCAAGATGATAGAGCCTATGAACATAAGAACATACATTCGAAAGGACGTTCAACCTAAACTAGGAGTATGACATGGTATATGATTTTAAATATGCAAAAAAGACGACAAACTTAGTTGTCGCTATTTTATGGAGTATTACTTTTGCTATAAATGCTTTTATATTGGTGATGTTCGCATTTACACCAATACGAGTTGGCATATACACACTATTAATCGTTTTTTCAATGCTACTCAATGCTTTTTTAGTACAAATGTATGCACGCCTGTACTTTGGCTACCGTACCTACATAACCATCGAAGGCGATTGGCTATCTAAAGATCAGGGCATTTGGCCTAAAAAGGTGATTCAAATTAGTGATATTAGCAAGACCCTTATCATAGGCGATAAACTGAGGCTTTCAACAAATAACGATGATGAAATCAAAATTAACTTAGATTGCTTGAAGATGAATGATATTTTTACATTGAAAGAAATTTTAAAAATCGACTAAATAGCGTTTGACTTGAGGGAATAACTATGACAAAAATTGATTTCTTAGGACTAGAATTTACTAAGCCCGACGATTGGGGCTTTTTATCCGATACTTGGCTTGATTATACTCAGGAACAAACTGCAGATATTTCACAAAAGGTAGCAGATAGAACTATAGATCGAATTATTTTTAACATGATTTACAAGCCTGAACTGGACACGCCCTCGCGTCCAACTATCCACTGTACATTAACTTACTATAATGAATATGACTATAATAATCTAATTTCAGAAATAATCCCTATCTTCAATCATGCTTACCCTATAGTAAATATATTGAGTGAAATGAATGAGTTTAAGCTCTCCAACAAGATTTGTAAATCTTTCGTTTTAGAAGTCGGTTTTGAGGCTAATGATCTCATTAGGATTCAACCAATCGCAGTTCGTTATGATTCATTTTTCATTACGTTTTTTATTGCATGTCCACTTGAAAACTTATCTAAATACGATGAACTCATGAATCCTATACTGGAGAGCATTCGAATTTCTGAAAGACCTTAATTTACTTAAACTTCAGCACCAGAAAGGAACTCCTACAATGAAAAAAGGACTTTTCTTATACGGCTTAAATTGCACCACCTCAATATGCGACAAAGTTATTTTCATAGATTCGAACTTAGTGCCCGCGAAGGCCTTTTATAGAAACCTGATGACAGAGTCGCATATGAAAGACTATGGTGAACAAGTCATCGCCATGATGACTGCTGAAAATCAATATTACACTGAATCTCTAAAAAAATCTCTACAAGAAGACTTTGACTTTACAACTTTAGTCAAAACTGCAAGTAGTAAATGCTATGGCCTATATGGCGACAGGGGAGAAGCAAATTACCCACATAGAGTCAGCGACCTGTGCCTAGATGAAGAGACACTCGCCAAATTATCTCTGCATTTCATTAAAGACGCTTGTCATATGCCAATAATTGAAAATCCCCAGCAATTTGCCGAAACGATTCTCAGTATCCTATGAAGAACAACACAATTTTCGATTTTATAATAAGCTTACTGGCACTAGCACTTGCAAAGCTAATCTCCTATACAATCCATATACCAGTTGTTGTCTCAATGATTTGGTTAATAGCGGTTTATAGCTACTATGTCTATACTAGAGCTGAAACAGATTTGAAGAAGGACGCCCTTGAGCGCACCAGATTAATTTTACTTATTGCTATTTTTATCACACTCATCTATGGCATCTTATGGATTCTCATTCTCTAATGACATATTCACCTTAAGCACACCCCATTAGGACACATTGGACTGATGGTGGTGTGTTT
>JBGSUZ010000618.1:0-1753 GCA_041753235.1 Acidaminobacteraceae bacterium | reverse complement strand
GACAGCGTACACTGTCAGACTATGCCTTTTTTTACGCCTCTAAGCGCCTCTTATACTTGTATTGTCCTCTAAAAAAAGATAAAATGGTAAGGTGAAGGGTTTTCTAAATATATTAGCACTGTGATGTATTTATAAAGCCTTTCGAAGTGAGGATACTAGGAGGCAACTATTTTGGAAAGCATGAGAACCTTTGAAAAAACCATACAGTACACTTTTAAAAATCAAGGTCTCTTAAAAGAGGCACTTACCCATAGTTCGTTTTCGAATGAACGTAAGGATAATTCAGTACACAATAACGAACGTTTGGAGTTCCTAGGAGACGCGGTGCTCAGCATCGTAATCAGTGACTATTTGTTCAAAAACCATGTAGATTTGCCAGAGGGTGAGTTGACTAAAATTCGTTCTAAAATCGTCTGTGAGTCAACACTTGGAGAATGTTCGAGACGCATATCTCTTGGTGAGTTTATGTACTTTGGAAAAGGTGAAGAAATGACGGGTGGGCGCAAGCGAACCTCTATTTTAGCCGATGCTTTTGAAGCCCTTATAGCATCCATTTACTTGGATGGTGGCATTGAAGCCAGCCGAAAATTTATTATGAGCTACATGAAGGAATTCATTCATAATGCAATCAATGGAAAAGTTTTCTTAGATTATAAAACGCACTTGCAGGAAATTGTGCAAATTCGTAAGGATAATCGCATTAAATATGAAATTATTGGCGAAGAAGGCCCTGACCATTGTAAGCTCTTCTACACACAAGTCAAACTCAATGACATTGTCATTGGCTACGGCAAAGGCAGAAGTAAAAAAGAGGCTGAGCAGGAAGCTGCTAAAATGGCGATAGAGAAGGTAGAAGGCAGTGTTAAAAAGTAACGTTCAGCAAACAAGACCACAAAAACAAATGACGATTCCCGTGTTTATACCACATTTAGGCTGTGGGCATGCATGTACATTTTGCAACCAGCGCACCATTAGTGGTGTTTCGCGGGAAATGACATGGTCAGAAGCTCAGTTAGAGCAACATATTGAAATGTGGCTAAGCACTGCTAGCCACTGTGATCATATTGAAATTGGCTTTTTTGGAGGCAGCTTTACCGGTATACCGGAGAGTCTTCAAGAAAGCTATTTGCGTATTGGGAAAAGCTATTTAGAAAGTGGTCGCATTCAGGGAATTAGGCTATCTACACGACCAGACTATTTAGAAGCCCCTGTTATTGCAAGGTTGAAAGCCTATGGTGTTACTTTGGTAGAACTGGGTGTTCAATCTTTTTCAAGTGAAGTGCTCACGGCTTGCAAGCGTGGACATGACACTGCAGTGATAGAAAAAGCAGTTCATCGGTTAAAAGATGCAGGCATTGCTTTTGGGATTCAACTCATGATAGGCCTGCCAGAGGATAACGCAGAGCGCTTTTTAGACAGTGTTCAAAAGACAATAGCGCTTAACCCAGCATGTGTCAGACTTTACCCAACACTTGTACTTGCGGGTACTGATTTGGCTCAGTCACTGGAAAAAGGTATTTATAAGTCCTTGAGTGTTGAAGACGCAGTTATGCAGGCAACAGATGCGTATGCATTGTTTATAGAAGCAGGGATTCCGGTTATTCGCATGGGACTTCAAGCGAGTGAGTCTTTGTCTGAGGAAGCAGCAGTGCTTGCGGGGCCGCATCACGATGCATTTAGAACTTTGGTGGAATCTGAGCTTTACAGAAGGTTAATGGAACGTGACTTGGAAAATGGACTCCCCGATACGCGT
>JBGSUZ010000617.1:0-6654 GCA_041753235.1 Acidaminobacteraceae bacterium | reverse complement strand
CGCCCGAGATAACCTCAGCACCAATACGAATGATTCCTCTTTCATCGAGGTTTCTAAGCGCATCATCGCTGACATTTGGAATATCTCTAGTGATTTCTTCTGGCCCAAGCTTAGTATCTCTCGCTTCAGCTTCATATTCTTCAATATGGATAGAAGAGAGGATATCGTATTTAACCAACTGTTCGCTGAGGAGAATCGCATCCTCGTAGTTGTAACCTTCCCAAGTCATAAAGCCGATGAGGAGGTTAGCACCAAGAGCAATTTCGCCGCCTTGCGTAGAAGGACCATCTGCAATAATATCTCCAGCGACAACACGTTCGCCGTGATCAACTAATGGCTTTTGGTTAATACAAGTACCTTGGTTAGAACGTTTGAACTTGAGGAGTCTGTGCTTTTCTCTAGAACCATCATCACATTTGATAATAATTTCTTCAGCTGACACGAACTCTACATAACCGTCTTTTTGGGCAATTTCAACAACGCCCGAATCCTTTGCTGCCACGTACTCTATACCTGTACCGATAATTGGAGATTGTGTTCTAACAAGAGGAACGGCCTGACGCTGCATGTTCGCACCCATGAGGGCACGGTTGGCATCGTCATTCTCAAGGAAAGGAATCATTGCTGTTGCAACAGAAACCATTTGTTGTGCCGAAACTTCCATCAAATCTACCTCAGCGGCAGGGAATTCTTTAATGTCTGCTTTTTTACGACATACAACGTTTGTATTGATAAAACGACTCTCTGCATCGAGCGGCTCATTAGCAGGCGCAACGATGAACTTCTCCTCTATGTCTGCTGTCATATAGACAACATTCGTCGTGACTTGATTCGTTTCTTTATCAATCAGTCTATAAGGCGACTCAATAAAGCCGTACTCATTAATTCTTGCATAAGTGGAAAGGGATCCGATAAGACCGATGTTCGGACCTTCCGGTGTTTCGATAGGACACATTCTACCGTAGTGAGAATGATGAACGTCTCTAACTTCAAAGCCCGCTCTCTCTCTCGAAAGACCACCAGGACCAAGAGCTGAAAGTCTACGTTTGTGCGTAAGTTCTGCTAATGGGTTCGTTTGGTCCATGAACTGAGATAACTGAGAGCTTCCGAAGAACTCCTTAATTGCCGCAACAACAGGTCTGATATTAATCAGTGCCTGAGGCGTAATTGTTTCCATATCTTGAATTGTCATTCTCTCACGAACAACTCTTTCCATTCTTGAAAGACCGATTCTGAATTGGTTTTGAAGGAGTTCACCTACAGAACGAATTCTACGGTTACCAAGATGGTCTATGTCGTCGACATCGCCTACGCCATGTTCAAGGTTGAGAACGTAGCTGACGGTTGCCAAGATATCATCCACGATGATGTGCTTTGGAATAAGTTCCTTGATTCTCGCATCAATTGCTGATCGAATTTCTCTTTCAGTTTTGCAAGTATTTAAAATATCTTTCAAAACTGGATAGTGAACTTTTTCAACAATATTCAAATTCTCGTAGTCGAGGTAATGGTGAATATCGACAAAGTTGCTGCCCACAACGCGAACAAGTTTTTCATCTTCGCCATAAACGTCGACTGTTTTAATACCAGAGTTTTCGATTTCAAGTGCCTTTTCACGAGAGATTTTTTGGTCTTTTTCAACCATAACTTCTCCAGTTTCCAAGTTCACAACATCAGCAGCCGCCACACGACCTTCAATACGGTTCATGACGCCTAATTTTTTGTTGAACTTGTACCGGCCAACCTTTGCTAAATCGTAACGCTTTTCATCAAAGAAGAGCGACCAAATTAAGCTTTTAGCACTATCCACTGTAGGTGGTTCGCCTGGTCTGAGTTTCTTGTAGATTTCAAGAAGCGCTTCTTCTTCTGTCTTGGCACTATCTTTATCAAGTGTTTTGAGCAAACGCTCATCTTCACCGAACATAGTGATGATCTCGTGATCATTCGCGTAACCAAGTGCCTTGACAAGTACTGTCATTGGCAGCTTTCTAGTTCTGTCAATTCTAACAGAAAGGATGTCGTTTGAATCGGTTTCGTATTCAAGCCAAGCACCCCTGTTTGGAATAACAGTTGTAGAATAAAGCTTTGTCCCTACTTTATCGAGCTTCATGTCGTAGTAAGGACCTGGTGATCTGACGAGCTGGCTGACGATAACTCTTTCCGCTCCGTTAATAATGAAAGTACCTTTGTCTGTCATAAGCGGGAAATCGCCCATAAATACTTTCTGCTCTTTGACTTCGCCAGTCTCTTTGTTGATAAATCTCACTTGCACCTTAAGAGGGACTGCATAGTTTACGTCTCTCTCTTTACATTCTTCAACATCATACTTTGACTCTTTCTCGAGTTCGTAGTCTACGAATTCGAGTACGAGATTGCCCGTATAATCCTGAATAGGCGAAATGTCTCTAAAAGCTTCCATTAAGCCTTCTTCGAGAAACCATTTGTATGACTTTTTCTGAATCTCGATCAAGTTAGGTATTTCAACCAGCTTGTCAATTTTAGAAAAACCCATTCTCGTTTGCTTACCGAGTTGTACAGGCTGTGGCATCAAGTATTCACCCCTCATTTTAAAATAAGGTATAAACCATTGTGATTTATACAAAAGGAATTAATATAGATAATTCCTTGAACGACAAAAAATAAGCCTGTTATCCCAATTTAATTCACGATAACATACTTGTGGCATTTTAGAATCATATCATACATGTCAAGTGGAGTCAAGCACTTTATCCTAATCTCTTTAACATTTTCACTTATACACTTAACATCCATTAGTTTTACCAGTACCAGTGTTAGTCCCAACACTAGTTTTGTTATCTCCATTTGCAAGCGCAAAAAAAGACATTGAATAGAATTCAATGTCTTTAAAGTCACTAGAATTTGAACTATTTAAGTTCAACTGCAGCGCCAGCAGCTTCAAGAGTAGCTTTGATTTTGTCAGCTTCTTCTTTAGACGCTTGCTCTTTAACAGCTTTAGGAGCGTTATCAACAAGTTCTTTAGCTTCTTTTAAGCCAAGACCAGTAAGTTCTCTTACTGCTTTGATAACTTCGATTTTCTTAGCGCCTGCGTTAGCAAGGATTACGTCAAATTCAGTTTGCTCTTCAACAGCAGCAACTGGAGCAGCGCCACCCATCATTACAGGAGCAGATGCAGATACGCCGAATTCTTCTTCACAAGCTTTAACGAGTTCGTTAAGTTCTAAAACAGTCATACCTTTGATTGCTTCTATGATTTGTTCTTTAGTCATTTTATGACACCTCCGAATAATATTTAATACGTTGCAACTCTTCTATTGAAGTAGTTGTGATGCCAGGAGAAACTCCTAAGCGTTTTGTCCTTCTTGTTTGTCGACGATTGCTTGTAAAAGGTAAGCAAGGTTTGAAACAGGTGATTTGATGCTGCCAAGGAATTTCGCGATAAGAACATCTCTTGATGGGATATCTGCGATTTCTTTGATTGCTTCAAGGTCACAGTATTTGCTCTCGATAACACCTGATTTAAACTCAAGATTCTTATGATCTTTAGCAAAATCTTTAACGATTTTAGCAGGTGTTACAGGATCGCCATAACCAAACGCAATTGCATTAGGGCCTGTTAAATCTTGGCCTAACACTTCGAAAACAGTGCCTTCGATTGCAAGCTTAGTAAGGTTGTTTTTATAGATTTTGTAATCAACGCCAGCTTCTCTGAAAGCTTTTCTAAGCGCATCCGCTTCTTCAACTTTGAGACCTCTGTAATCGACAACAACTACTGACTGAGCTTTTTCAAATTTCTCTTTGATTTCAGCTACTACTTGTTTTTTTAATTCAAGGTTCTTAGACATTAGTCCACCTCCTCGTGACTTAATAAAAATAAAAAGACCTCTCTTCCGTAGATAAGAGAGGTCTGAGATTACGTCCTGTATTGCATACAAGTGTATTTTCATACCTCGGCAGGAAATTAAGCACTAGGCGCCTGCTGTCTACGGTGAATATTCGTATTTGTCGTACGAATGACAGTATATCACTAAGCGGTATACTTGTCAATCATATGTTATCTAGAATTTAGCTGCGTTAAGTCTGATACCAGGGCTCATTGTACTTGCCACAGTGACGCTCTTGATATAAGTACCTTTTGCTGCTGCTGGCTTAGCTTTAACGATCGCTTCCATAATAGTTTGGAAGTTTTCAGCTAATTTTTCAGTTTCGAAAGAAACTTTACCGATCACTACGTGAACGAGGTTTGTTTTGTCGAGTCTGTACTCAACTTTACCAGCTTTGATTTCATTGACAGCTCTCGCTACGTCAAATGTAACCGTTCCAGATTTAGGGTTTGGCATGAGGCCTTTAGGACCAAGAACTCTACCGAGTCTACCAACGAGACCCATCATGTCTGGCGTAGCGACCATAACGTCGAAATCGAACCAGTTTTCATTTTGGATTTTGTTGATCATGTCATCTGCGCCAACGAAATCTGCACCAGCAGCTTCCGCTTCAGCAGCTTTCTCGCCTTTTGCAATAACGAGAACTTTTTTAGTTTTACCAATACCGTGTGGTAAAACTACTGCACCTCTGACTTGTTGATCGGCGTGTCTACCGTCAACGCCAAGTTTTACGTGCACTTCGACTGTTTCGTCGAACTTCGCTTTGGAAATTTGTTTCAAAAGCTCTAAAGATTCATTCATATCATAAAGCTTTGCTCTGTCAACCAATTTAGCTGATTCAGCGTATTTTTTTCCGAATTTAGCCATACGAATTTTCTAACCTCCTTTGTGGTAATAACGGTTTTTAGCCTTCCACGTCGCGAGAAATTACTCTTCTACTACAACGCCCATGCTTCTAGCAGTACCTGCAATCATGCTCATTGCAGCTTCGATGCTACCAGCAGTAAGATCCGGCATTTTTAACTCTGCAATTTCTCTAACTTTAGCTTGAGAAATTGTAGCAACTTTTGTTTTGTTTGGTACACCTGAACCACTTTCGATACCAACAGCCTTCTTGATAAGAACCGCAGCTGGTGGCGTTTTAGTGATGAAAGAGTACGATCTGTCTTGGTAAACTGTAATTACAACCGGAATGATGAGACCAGCTTGATCCGCAGTCTTAGCATTGAATTCCTTTGTAAATTGCATGATGTTAACACCGTGCTGACCGAGAGCAGGACCTACTGGCGGAGCTGGAGTCGCTTTACCGGCAGGGATTTGAAGTTTAATCATACCTGTTACTTTCTTTGCCATTTTAAATACACCTCCTTGGAACACTATGACATCTTGTGTCTATAAAAAGCCTATAGCTTTTCTACCTGATCGAATTCGAGCTCTACTGGAGTTTCTCTGCCGAACATGGAAATCATGACTTTCAACGAATGTCTTTCCACGTGAACCTCTGTGACCTTACCCACAAAGCCTTCGAAAGGACCAAAGATAACTCTGATGCTATCGTCTTTATGAATATCGATTTCAACGGTTCTCTTTTCAATGCCCATCTTTCTCACTTCATGTTCCGTGAGTGGGATAGGCTTAGAGCCAGGACCAACAAAGCCAGTTACACCCCTTGTATTTCTAACAACATACCACGACTCATCTGTCATGTACATTTTTACAAGAACGTATCCTGGAAATATCTTCTTAGATTTCGTTTTCTTTTTACCGTTTTTCACCTCAGTGATTTCTTCGGTTGGAACGGCCACTTCGAGAATTATGTCTTCCATACCACGGTTTTCGACGATCTTCTCAATATTCGCTTTTACCTTGTTTTCATGGCCCGAATAAGTATGGACCACGTACCACTTTGCGCTTTCAGACATAATACACTATGACTGTAGTAATACCAGCCACCGACCTCCCTTGTACCGAATTTCTCTGATTGAAGCTAATTACTTAATGATAAATTGGAGACCCGCATGGAAAAAGGCGTCAACCACCCATATGAACGCTGTTGCCATTGCGCACATTACCAATACGACTGTCGTATAATTGATCATATCTTTTCTGCTAGGCCAGTTGACTTTTTTAAGTTCAGATCTGACGCCTCTCAGAAACTCTCCTGCTTTGTTGCCTGAGTTTGTTTGAGTAGTCATTGCATTCACCCCTCGCGGTTTTTATAGTGCTCAGCACTACTTAGTTTCTTTGTGCGGAGTATGCTTTTTGCAGAATCTGCAATATTTTTGAAGTTCAATTCTGTCAGGATCGTTTTTCTTGTTCTTCGAAGTATTATAATTTCTTTGCTTGCACTCAGTACATGCTAAAGTAATGTTTACTCTCATTCCTTACACCTCCTATTCAACTAAATGGTTCGACACAACCAAAGCGTAGTTTTACCAATTTAACATCACTAATTTAAGCTATCATAAATGAATGTTCATGTCAATAACTTATCCACAATCTTTTTTTGTTGTGCGCGATAAATAAAGAGCTAGGGACGCTCCCCTAGCTCTTTGATAAACTTGTTCGTCTGGGCGATGCTTAAAATTCAAAGCATTTTGGTAATGCTTAATTTCAAAGCATCTAGGTATAAAACTACTTGATGATTTTAACTACTGAACCAGCGCCTACAGTTCTGCCGCCTTCACGGATAGAGAACTTAAGACCTTCTTCGATTGCGATAGGTGAAATGAGTGTGATTACCATTTCGATGTTATCGCCAGGCATACACATTTCGATACCTTCTGGAAGT
>JBGSUZ010000616.1:0-5812 GCA_041753235.1 Acidaminobacteraceae bacterium | reverse complement strand
CTGACGTGAAGCATAGAGCAGGGGCATAATAACCGTTATACGATTCGCCTTGCCTCTTATAGCGGAGATAGTACGCTTAATATCTTGAAAATGATCGTCTGGCCCCATATGATTTTCAAAGCCAAACATGTTGTAGGAGATATTGTAATTTCCGACATCGCAAAGGATGTAAATGTCCTTGCCTCTGACGGATTCTTCTAAGACGACTTTACCTTCGCCATTTGAAAATCTTACGTCTTTAGAACGAATAATGTAAGAACGTTCCACATCTCTCTTTGCTCTAATATGTTCGTCGATTTTCTGTCCCATCTGCGTACAACTTTGAAGTACGATAATCCCGAGTTCACCGTTGGTTGGTAAATTTGCCATAGTTATCTCCTCATAATATAAGTATTACCTATAAACATACGTTAGGGGCCGTGAAATTCACGACCCCTGATATTATACCTTAATTATTTACGATTTGCCATATAAGCTTCAATCTCATCTGTGGTTCTGATTATATCGGCTGAAAGGACTTTATGACCATCTTCAGTAATAAGAACATCGTCTTCAATTCTAATGCCTATGCCTTCTTCAGCAATGTAGAGACCTGGTTCTACGGTGAATACCATGCCCGGTTCAAGGCAAGCTTCTCTGTCACCAAGGTCGTGAACGTCAAGACCAAGGTGGTGACTAACGCCGTGGTAGTAATATTTAGTAAGTTCGTCTACTGACTTAATTAAGCCAATTCGAATCAGTTCTTCTGAAAGTACTTTTTTGCAAGTTTCATTCATGTCCGTAAAAGGAACACCCGGTTTCATCATCGCAATAACAGCTTGCTCAGCTTTTAAGACAATGTCATAGATTTCTTTTTGACGTGCTGTAAACTTACCGCTGACAGGGTAGGTTCTCGTAATGTCAGCAGCGTATTCTTTGTATTGTGCGCCAAGGTCTATTAAGACGAGGGTATTTTCTTCAAGTGGTCTATTGTTTTCTACGTAGTGTAGTATAACCGCTTCTTTGCCACCAGCTGCAATAGTAGGGAACGAGTTGCCGTCTGCACCGTTCATTCTTATAGAATGGGCAAAAGTTGATTCAAGTTGATATTCCATTGCGCCTGGTTTCATGAAGTTCATAATGTCTTCAAGACCAATCTTTGTAATGTCTATAGCTTGCTGCATAAATGTAATTTCTTCTGCTTCTTTTTTCATACGAAGCTTTGTTGCCGTAGGGTGAATTGAGCCAAGGTTCATAAATGGGAATCGTTTTTGAATGTCTAACGCTTTTTTATGACCGAATGAATCTGCTTCGTTCCAGTCAAGTTTTTCAAGGTCAAAGTAGATTTTTTGAATCTTATCACTGTAAATATTTCTGGTGACCCATGATTCATACTCTTGGGTATAAAGAACCGTTTCAATACCTGAAAGTTCAGTAGCGGCTTCTTTCGACAGTTTTCTACCATACCATTTTTCAACGTCGTAATTAGGCATTTCAACAAAGAGAGTGGTGTTGAGTTTGCCACCTTGTTTGTGCAAAGCGACTACGAAGTTTTCTTGGTTGAGTCCGGTAAAGTAGAAGAAATTCTTATTTGGTTTGAATGTGTAGTGGGCGTCTGCTGTACTTTTAGGGGCAGAACCTTGATATAGGAGTACGAGGTCTCCATCGTTTAAGTAAGCATTTAGCTTTTCTCGATTTCTGATAAATAATTCTTTCATTTAAGTAAAACCTCCTAAAGATTAAGGAATGAATAATTCCTCGACTCCCTTTATCATATATGATTTGAAGGCTGTAGGTCACAAAAAAAGAAAAAATAATATAGACGATTTTGTAATATGTCAAGGTTTACACTAGTCTGATAGGCGATGACTTTATTTCTCATTTAGATTCTGTTATACTATTACAAGTGGGCGAAGTGGCCCTTTTTTTAGGTAAGGAGATCCTATTATGTTCAAAAAAATAACAGTTATTACTTTAGCACTTGGCTTATTTGTGAATTCAACCAGTTTTGCGGTCAAGGACTTTGTCGCACATGCTGGTGGCTCTATTCACGGAATTGCTTATACGAATTCTTTAGAGGCATTAAATAACTCTTACGCAAAGGGGTTTAGAACATTTGAGTTAGACATGATGCGAACTTCTGATGGACATTTGATTTTAGCGCACGATGACACTTGGGCGTTGCCCCTTTTTATAAGCAAAGTTGGGCCTATTACCTATGAACAGTTTAAAAATTCCAAGGTTGTATATAACCTATCTTTATTAGATGTTCATGAATTAGTGGATTGGCTAGATACACATAAAGATGCGACTATTATTATCGATAAACTTGACAATGACGGCTACAAATACTTGTCTATGACGTACCCAGAGCATTTGAATCAGTTTATTCCTCAAATTTTCAAAATGGGTGATTTGTCTACTTTAAAGGCGATGGGATATAACAATGTGCTTTTAACGCTTTATATGGCCAATTACACAGACAAACAGATAATTGACTTTATGAGTAATCCAGATCTATATGGTATTACGATTAGCTATGAAGCTTTTAAAAAATCAAAAGATATTCAGTTAAATGCAACTAAAACAAAACTTTATGTACATACAATTAACGATATAGGTCATTATTTTGTTGTTCATAATGCGGGGGTATATGGTATTTACACAGACTATTTGGAGCCGGCTGGGCTAAT
The DNA here is from genome assembly GCA_041753235.1 of Acidaminobacteraceae bacterium. Taxonomy (GTDB): domain Bacteria; phylum Bacillota; class Clostridia; order Peptostreptococcales; family Acidaminobacteraceae; genus JBGSUZ01. Next base: position 3,140 of record JBGSUZ010000616.1, on the reverse strand, counting down.
GCCGAGCATTTATGCTTCAAGAGTGTCAATGGCAAGCAGTCAGAAGGAAGAAAAGGCGCCTGCGTTAGAAGAAAAGCCTGTTGTGCCTGCTAATATTGAATGGGATTATGCATTTTATTCTCTTCACGCAGACTATAAAAAATATAATGGATACGCATTTAACGTGATTGAAAAGGTGGACGATGGCCCAATTCCAAAATATCAAATTGTTCTTGGTAATGGCCTGCATATCATTGCCCTTCAATCAGAAATAGATGGGACTTACAGACGACTTGAGGTCGATCCACGGCAGTAACTTGTATACTATATCTAAATTAATAAGAGGGGTATTACAGCATAAAACTGTAATACCCCTCTTATTTGACTGTTTAATTGATGAGGTACTCTGGCAGATTTCGCTCGAGTAAATAACCATCAAGATAGTCTGTATTGGTGCCATTTAAGTGGAAACAAATGCGGTAGTCTTTAGAACTTTCGCCATAGTTACTGATGGGAGCTGTCAGGAGGGTGGCTATTTGGGCTTTGTCTTCTATGACAATCACCTTTGGATCTGTTGTACTGAGGTCATACGAAGAATAGTAGCGTGTATTGGAAGTATCTTCATCAGCTGAAACGGGTTTAATGAGAATACGTGAGACTTGGTCGGGGGTCACGAGCAACTTTGAAAGCTCAGGATATGAGTTAACGACTTGCGTGACTTGTTTGTAGTCTAATAAAACATCGTAATAAAATTCTATACGTTCTTCAACGATGTTATCATCGCTAGCTACAAATGGATACGATGGCGCTGTTGTTGGAACGGTTGCTATGATTTTAAAAATGGGTCTATTTTGTTGGTCTATGGTGACTAAAGCATTATTTAGAATGTCAGATTGTGCAGCTTGTACAATTTTATTAATTGTTTGACGGTCAGATAGCACCATTTCGCCTAAGGCCGTCTGAATACGCAACGTTTCTACGTCTGTAGCAGCTATTGCTAAGAAAGGAAACTTAGCTTTTAAATATGAAGGTGTCGTTAAGGCATGAGACAGTTCTGTGTTTAATTGATTTTTATCGATTGGCAACCGACGTGTAAATGACTTGCCATTTTTTCCGTGAAACACAAAATAGTATTCATTATTATGGCTCTCAGATTCAAGCCATGGGTATTTATTTGAAATTTTAAGTGATTTTAAATAGACTTCTTGTATCGCATTTATTGTAGCTGGGTCACTAAATGTAAATCGTTTGTCAAAGTAAGAAAGACCTGCATAGCTATTATTAAAGTAGATTGACTCAATGTCATCTGTTTCCATAGTCCGACTGCCATATTGTGTTAAATCAAATCCTATTAGCGCAAATACGACTAAAAAACAACCCATGGTTACTGAGAAAATTTTTAAAGACAGTTGGCAGTGCATTGTTTTTTGAATAGCCATTTCAAGAAATACATAACCTATTGCACCTCCTAATAAATAGCCTAGAAGGATGGTGGCATTATTATTGGTTACATCTTTAATAATCAATCCAAATAGGAGGATTGTACAGTAGATCCCTAAAGTTCTTAAGAATGGTGTGACACCTTTAATTTGTACAGTTTCACCGGTATACTCTAAAGACTTGGTTTGATAAATCAGGTAGGCTGCAATTAAGAATGTACAACAGAAGAATATACAGTACAACCAAAACCACCCTGGTAATTCTAGTGGGCTTATTCGGCGCAGTAATGCCAATAAACCGGTAAATGGCGACAGGTATAGAACAAACGTTGAATTATCACTAAAATAGCCTCTTAAAAGAACGGATAGGTTATTAGAAACTAAGTAATAAATCCCGGTGGGAAATATGAGTAGAATATAGGTGAAAGCTGCTTGAAGCAATGTGTTACCAATAACCATACTTGAAAGAACAGCTGCCGAATAAAAGACAAAGCTAAAGAATAAAGAAAACCCCATCCATATGCCGATGTCAAAGCTATTCATCGTATGTGCTGGCAGTATAAGTTGCAAGCCCAATAGCAGAACACTTGTCAGCAAATAGGGTAAACATATAGCGAGAAAACCTGACCCTGCATGTGCTTGAAACAGCTGTTTACGGGTTATGGGCATACTATGAACCTGCATGCTTTGACCCGTATTTGTCAAATATTTAAATGACAAAAGGCCGTAGAGCATAGGAAAAACTGCTATAGTCATTAAAATTTCTGTAGTCCCATTTAGATTTAAAAGACCATGTATTTTTTCGATTACCTGATTTTCCTTATTCATGAATGAAAAATAAATATTAAGCGGATAGAATAGCGTAAGAACAATCCAGTTGGCAAATACCACCCATTTAAGCTGTTTTATATTTCTTGTAAAGAACACCCTTTTAGAGGATGATGTTTTGACGTTCATACTGTAGGCCCTCCATTTCGTAAATAAATAGTTCGTCGAGACTTAAGGGGAGTAGTTCTAAAATAACAGGTTTCAACATTTGCAACTTATGTAAAAGTTCAGTTTCGTTACCTTTAATAATCAAAAGATTAAGACTGCCACGATGTTCCTTATGAATTACATGAAAGTCATTAAAAGTTTCAGTAACGGGTGTATTAAATGCAATTTGAACCTTATGTGTACTGGTCTTTAGTTCGTCAAGTTCCTTGCTGATTTGAATAACGCCGTCATGAATTAAAGTGATTGTGTCGCAGAGGTCTTCTAACTCTTTTAGGTTGTGGGAAGAAATCATAACGGAAAGGTTTCGCTCTGCCACATCTTGAATCAGTAAATTTTTAATTTGATGCCTGACAACTGGATCGAGTCCATCGAAAGGCTCATCTAATAGTAGTAGCGCAGGTCTTGTAGAAAGCGCTAGGCAAAATAAGATTTGGCGTTGTTCGCCTTTAGACTGGCGACAGATTGGTTTGTTTTCTTGTATAGAGAGTCCGCTAAGCAGCGATTGGTATCTGGTTTCTGACCAGTTCGAGTAAAGTTTTCTATGTTGCTCAGCCATGCTTTTAGTCGTTTCAAATACAGAGAACTGTAAATAATCAGGAATAAAATAGAGTTGTTCTTTAACGATTGGCTGTTCATAAATGGTTTGACCGTCCCATTTTATACTGCCGCTATCTGGTGTATATAATCCCATGATAGATTTAAGCAAGGTTGATTTTCCAGCACCAT
>JBGSUZ010000615.1:0-7948 GCA_041753235.1 Acidaminobacteraceae bacterium | reverse complement strand
TCTTAGCTTCCGGTTCTTCTTCGTTTTTGAACTTATCCAAATTCTCAACGACATCGTCAACTAAGTAATCTAAGTAGGTGATTACCGCAGAGTGATCTGCATATTTTTCTCTAAGGTTCATTAAATGGAAACTCGCAATTCTGCGTCCCATACTTTCATCTAGTTCAGTGATTCTTGTTCTATAATTTTCCTCTTCATTTCGAAGTTGATTAAAAATGTCTGCCGTCTCAATGCTAAGTTTTCCTGAGTTTTCCTTTAGCATTTCGTATTCTTCGTCTGTAATACTTTTATATTCCTCTTCCGTCATTGGGCTACCATTCTTAAGCGGAATGGAAACAAGGCCTCTCTCATTTTGACCGAATCTGAAGCCATATTTTTCACCGATATCGTTTAAATCCTCGATGATGCACTGAGTTTGATTAGAATAGTCCGTTAATATAGCAGACTTTGCATTCTCATAATCCTTGCCACTAAATACACTTTCGATTTCCTTTCGAAGGAAGTCGATGATAAATTCCATGCTCTTGATAAAAACCTTACCTTCTCCCGGTTCAAAACCTATGGATAAGGGATTTCTGAAATTCTTAAAGTTATTCGCATAAATCCAATCTTTGGGAATAGCTCGTTTTGCAGCTACTTTTTCAGTCAAAAGACGTACATAACTATTTCTGCCAGTACCCCAATTGCCCGCTACATAGATATTATAACCTCTACGCTTCATATTCAGACCAAATTCCAACGCTTCTATCGCGCGATCTTGACCCATAAATCCGCTTAGGGGCTCAATTTCTTTAGTTGTTTCAAACTTTAAGCATGCTTCTTCACATTGGCTGGTTAACTGTTCTGGACTCAGTTCATATGGCTTCTTCATAAGAATCCCTCCATTGTTAGAATTTTAGGTTTTTAAAGGCATCACCGAACAAATCTCCAAGCGTACTTGTCGCTGGTTCTTCATCGTCTAAATAGCTTTCATAATCTTCTTCTGTGTTCGCAGTTGCCTCCTTAATACTAAGGGAAACTCTTTGGCTTTCAGAATCTACAGAAAGAACCTTCACCATCACTTCTTGTCCTACATGTAGTCTCTCATGAGGCTTTTGTATGTGCTCATCGCAAATTTGACTGATATGAACAAGTCCTTCTATGCCATCTTTGACACTGACAAAAGCACCAAAAGGCTGTAATCTAGTTACTTCCCCTTGAAGAATATCTCCTTCTGAAAGCACTTCGTTGATACGATCCCAAGGGTTGTCCACATAGTCTGCCAGTTTAAGTCCGATTTTTTGGTTCACCGCATCAATTCTTAAAACAGTCACCTTTACAGTTTGACCTACAGAAACAACTTCCTCGGCATTTTTTATACGCTTCCAAGACAAATCATTCAAGTGAATCAGACCATCAATGCCACCCAAATCCACAAAAGCGCCAAAGTCTACCAGTCTCTTTACAGTTCCAGTGAGTTCTTGACCTTCTGAAAGTTCGTGGAAACGCATATCTTTTTTCTTAGCAGCCTCACGGTTTTGGAGCAATCTGCCTGAAGCAACCATACTCTTTTTCTCTTCTTGAACTTCTGTAATTAAAACTTGAAGGGTTTTACCTACCATGGTTTCTGGGTCTTCAATACGCTCTATGCCTACCTGAGAAAGTGGAATAAAGCAACGGAGACCTTTATAATAAGCAATTAAACCACCCTTTACAGTCTCCTTGATCTTTACCGTAATTGGTCTTTGATCATTGACCAATCCAGCGGTCTCATCCCAGACCAGTTCTGCATCAGCTCTTTTTTTCGACAGCAGTATATTACCTTCACCGTCATCTGCTTTGAGTACATAAAGCGTCATAGTGTCGCCAATTTGAATTTGGTCTATGCTGTCGCCACCCTCGAAGTCTACTTCATCTCTTGGCACTACCCCATCAATCATATGACCAATGCTGACCATTAAAACTTCACTATTGTTGCTGATGACTGTTCCTGTGAGCAAATCTCCTTTTGAAACTCGTTCCATGGATTTTTCAATCTCATCCATGAAGTCTGCCATGCTTAAATTTTCCTGTGTCATTTTCATTCACGCCTTTCTGTCCATTTAATTTAGTCTTATCTCATTCCAATTAATAGTAAGGACCCATAATAACCAAGTTTCGCTTTTCATAAAGATCAATGTCCTTCATGACCAGCTTAGGCCCCACATTGTTGATAATGCTGATGAGTGGCCTAAGTGGCAAATCTTTGACAACCTTCCTGACCACAGCAATTTCACCTGTGTTCAATTTAACGAGCGAGCCTTCCGGGTACGGATTGATTTTTTTGCAAAATTTTTCAGTTATTTCTAAGTCAAACTGGTTGCCTGCACTGCCCATTAAGAATTCAATGGCTTCATTTGGAGGCACAGCGCTTTTATAAACCCGATCTGAAGTCATAGCGTCATACACGTCACAAATGCCGACAATACGGGAAAATAGATGTATATTACTGCCTCTAAGTTGATTCGGGTATCCTTTGCCATCCCAGCGTTCATGGTGCGTTAATGATATGTTTTTCATAAAGGCATCTGCGCTGCTGATTTTCCGTAAATAATCGTAACCTACCTGCACATGCCTTTTCAACATGTCACTCTGAGCCTCAGTTAAGCCCTCGGTCCGCTGATAAGTATCTTGTGGTATAAGCATCATGCCAATGTCAAATAACACAGCCCCCATAAAGAGACTCTTCAGTTGAGGCATGCGTACGCCACATTCGATCCCTAAAAGCGTCGAAAGAATGGCCACGTTTAATGCGTGTCCGTATGTATAGTTATCGACACTTTTAATATCAATATAATTGATTTGTCTCTCTTTTGCACCAAGTATTTCGTCATAGACGTCGTCAAACAACGCCTCAAGTCTTGAAAAATCTGAGCTAATACTCTTACCCATTTTGACTTGTTCATAGATCTCTTTTACAAGATTTACGCCTCTAATACGCATGTTAATGTCAACAATTCGGTCAATATCTATATCAGGACTAAACGCATCCGTAATATAAATTGTGAAAATACCAACTTCATTGATTTTTTTAATCAAGCGCTCATTAATAATCGCGCCATTTCTGATTAAAATAGCACCTTCCTTATTATAAAGGTTCTCCGCTAAAGTCACATCTCCTTTAATATAACTTGTAGGAATTGCTCTCATTTTTCTTCACCTGCCTTACTAGGGTGTTCTGACTATACTTACCCATTCTGCTATCATTATAAAACAAAAAGAGAAACACCAAAAGCAAATAACTTTACTTTTGGCGCTCTCTTATTTTCAGGATTGTTCAACCTATATCCGTTCAGCCGATACCCCCAGCTGATAAAAACCTATTATTTAGTAACTGTTTGCTCTTTTAAAGCAGGAACTGCTTTCATTTTTCTTTCATAGTTGCCATACATAAGGATCGCCACTATTGAGAAGAATGTTGGACCAGCAATCATCCAAATCGTAGAACCTAAGTCACCATTCATAGCTGGTTCGATGATTGTAAAGAAGTTAGCAAAACCAACTGTAAATGTTACGATAACAGATGCAGCAATACCAGCTGCTTTAGTTTTGAACATTACGAAAGGTTTTTCAATAGAATCTTTTCTTTTGAATGATGCAAATGCGCCGGCAATAAACATATAAGGAATTGTCATTGCAACATTTGTCATAAGCGTTAATTTAGTAAAGAATTTAGCCGCACCTTCGCCACCGAATGATACAAGAACGATCATTGCAACTGCGATGCCACATTGAATCCACATAGCATTGATTGGCATACCATCTTTCATTTCGCCCATTTTACCAGGCCATAATTCTTTAGGTGTACCATCAATCATTTGCTTAAGCGGTGAGTATGTTAATGTAAAGAATGCGCCAGAAAGTGCGAGGAACATAGAAATACCCATAAATCTAGCAACCATTGCGCCAGCAGTTGTCGCAGCAGCAGTACCAGCGCCGAAAGCAAGTGCTAATTGGTAACCGAGATTACTCATAGTAACATAAGCTACAGTACCCATGTGTACGTTTTCGCCAGTAAGTACTTGTCCCCAGTTAGTAAAGATACCAATGAAGAAAAGACCAATTGCGTAACCGATAGAAATAACGACTGCCGCAAAGATAATGCCTTTAGGGAAGTTCTTTTCAGCATTTTCAGTTTGGTCAACTAAACCACCAACAACTTCAATACCACCGTATGCAAAGAGAGCAAATACAAGGAATGAAAGAATCGACAAGAAGCTGCCGTATTTTGGGTTTGGTGACGTTGTGAAATCTGCAAATGATTGAATTGGTTGTGCTAATTCAAAACCGTTTAATACTAAAACAAGTAACGAACCAACAAGTAAGAAAATGTTAAGACCCATAACAGCAAGACCGCCGAGAGAAGTCACTTTTTTAATTTTATCAAGACCTTTAGAACCAACGAAAGTTACAAGTAACATCCAAGCGACGCCGATGATACCAAGTACTTGTGTAGGCTCAAGACCAGCAATACCCATGTTTTGAGTCATGTTTTGACCAAAGATACCATTTGTAAGCGGAATCATGATAGAAGAAGATACGCTTACCATCCATACGATGTATGAAGCATACCACATGAATGTACCCACGAATGCGTATTTAGGACCTACCGATTTTTCCATCCATGAGTAGATACCACCCTTTTCATTTTTGAAAGCAGAGCCATACTCCGCCATCATGAATGCGAAAGGAATGAAGAACGCGATACCAGAAATAATGTACCAAGGAATTGCAGCGTAACCCATCAGGTAGAATGATCTAGGAATATTCGCAAAACCGAATACAGATGTGAAGATCATGAGAATAAGTGCGCTTAATGATAATTTGTTGCTTTTAGCACCTGTGTTTGCAGCCATTTAATTACACCCCTTTAATTTAATGTGGTTGAACTTCCAACAGTAAATTCAATTTAATTAATTACGGGGTTAAAGTCAATCTGCTTGTGAATTGTTATAATTTTCTAACCAATTACGTGAATTTAATATAGGTTCAAAGGGTTCATTTTTCAGCGTTGTATAATTTCCATATTAAACCTGTTAAAAAAAATACATAACTCTTCATAGTTTCGTAACAGTTTAAAAGCGTATAAATTCTTTTCTCCGACCGCTATTTACAACGCTTTTAGCGGTTATAACTTACACAAAACACTTTGAATTTTCACTCTTTTTTATCTTTAATTATACTGTCTCGTACTCATATCCATACATGCTATAAGAATTTTTCTCTATGTTGAAATTACCACTATGCAATTTATTGTCTTTGATATCAACGGTTTGAGTAAAAAAATACGATGAATAATTGTCGAAATTCATCGTATTTTTAATATCTATTCTTTTGTTTGTATTATTATAAATTTGCTTCAACAGCTGCAACAATGTGCTTAGCTGTTAAACCGTATTTTTCCATAAGCTCGTTTGGCTTGCCAGACTCGCCGAAAGTATCTTTAACGCCAATTCTAACTTGACGTTGAGGCGCCTTTTCACATAAAACTTCAGAAACCGCCGAACCAAGACCACCAATGATACTGTGCTCTTCAGCTGTAACAATTAGCTTAGTTTCCTTAGCCGCTTTTACAACAATATCATCATCCATAGGCTTAAGCGTGTGAATGTCGATAACACGAACTGAAATGCCTTTTGCTTCAAGCGTTTCAGCAGCCATCATTGCTTCATTCACCATGATGCCTGTTGCAATAATCGTTACGTCATTACCCGCTTTTAATTCACAGCCTTTACCAATTTCAATAACTGCATCTTCAGGGTAAAGATTAGGTACAGCCGCTCTGCCAAGTCTAACATAGCAAGGGCCATGCATATTGATTGCCGCTTCAACAAGTTTTTCAGTTGAAACGCCATCAGCAGGATTAATTACTGTCATATTTGGAATCGCTCTCATAAGCGCTAAATCTTCAATCGCTTGGTGAGAAGCACCATCTTCGCCTACTGTTAAACCTGCATGCGTTGCACATACTTTAACATTGAGCTTAGGATAGCAAATAGAGTTCCTGATGATCTCAAAAGCACGACCTGCTGCAAACATTGCAAATGTTGACGCTACAGGAATCTTACCTGAAGCTGCCATACCTGCTGCAACACCATACATGTTTTGTTCAGCAATACCCATATCAAAGAAACGCTCTGGGCAAGCTTTAGCAAACACATCTGTTTTAGTTGATTTTGAAAGGTCCGCATCTAATACGACAACCTTAGGATTCTTTGCGCCAATTTTAGCAAGCGCATTACCATATGCTTCTCTAGTAGCCATTTTAGTCATTAGTTGTCACCTCCAAGTTCTTTAAGGGCTGCTGCAAGCTCATCATCCGATGGTGCTTTGCCATGCCAGCCAACTTGATTTTCCATAAATGAAACGCCTTTACCTTTAATCGTATTGGCAAGAAGCACTGAAGGCTTGTCTGTTACTTGCTTAGCTTCTTCAAATGCTGCAATAATTGCTTCAATATCATGACCATCAACAATGATGACATTCCAACCGAAACTTTCGAATTTTTTATCTAAAGGCTTTACCGCCATGACGTCATCGTTCTTACCGTCAATTTGAAGGCCATTAAAGTCAACAATCGCTGTTAAATTGCCTAACTTGTAATGTGCTGCAGACATAGCTGCTTCCCAAACAAGACCTTCGTTAAGCTCACCATCACCAAGAAGCGCAAAAGTTCTGCTGCCGTCATTGTCGAGCTTTGAAGCCATTGCCATACCAACAGCAGCTGAAATACCTTGACCCAAAGAACCTGTAGACATTTCAACACCAGGAATGTTTTTCATATCTGGGTGACCTTGAAGTCTTGAGTTGATTCTTCTAAGTGTTAATAGTTCTTCCACAGGGAAGTAACCTTTTCTCGCTAAAGTCGCATAAAGTACAGGTGCTGCGTGTCCTTTAGAAAGAACAAAACGGTCTCTACCAGCCATTTTAGGGTTTTGAACATCAATGTTCATCGTTTCAAAGTAAAGGGCTGTCATGATATCTGCAGCAGATAGTGATCCGCCTGGATGTCCTGAAGATGCTGCGTGGACCATTTTAACAATGTCCTTGCGAATTTCATTCGCTGTCATCTGAAGCTCAGTCAAACTCAGTTTCATTTGTATCTCCTCCTATTATTAAACTATGTTGGATATATTTTGTCCCAGTGGCTTTTATAAGTCCCTGAGTAACCATAAACAATCAGAGAATTTTAGCCGACCTATGACGGTCTGCTAAAATCTCTGCTTATTAATACCTTAATCATGAATTTCGGAAGGGACAACATGCGGCCAATCCGTGAAGGTTCTTTTAACAAGCGATAGAACCATTCCAAGTGAAGTTTTTGGAATATCTTTGGTGCACGCTTGCTCACGCCAGCCCAAATGTCTAAAGCACCGCCAACACCCATCGCAACTTTGGCGTTTAGCGTTTTGCGATTTTGATAAATCCACTTCTCCTGCTTTGGAGCGCCTAGGGCAACAAAAAGCAAGTCCGGCTTGACTTCATTAATGTGATCTATAATTTTATCTTCTTCCTCTTTTTTGAAGTAACCATCTCTGATACCTTTAATTTGAATGTTCGGATAGGTTTCCTTCATTTTTTCAGCTGCTTTTTCTGCAACCCCTGGCTTACCACCAAATAGGAAAATAGATTTTTTATTGTTGTTCGCATATTTTAAAATACGCTCCATGGTATCAATGCCTGTTACACGTTCTGTTAAACCAAGTTGATGAATTTTAGACGCATATATGAGACCAATGCCATCTGGAATGACTAAATCCGCATCTTGTAAAACATCCTTTAACTCATCGTCGTGTTGCGCTTCCATGACAATTTCCGTATTGGGCGTGCAGATCATGCTGAGTTTTGGTTCTTCCATAAGTGTTAAAAAACGATTGTAAGCTGTTTCATTGGTCACTTGATGAATCTTTACACCAAGAATTTTAATGGA